>JANPEN010000120.1:0-24477 GCA_031422955.1 Acidimicrobiia bacterium | reverse complement strand
GAACGGTTCATCGGCGTAGAACTCCCGGTACAGCTGCAACAGGCTGGCGGTGCTGAGGGGAGCACCGCCACGAGCGGGCCGGGCGTAGCAGGTGGCCAGAATGCCCCGGTTCATGGGAGCGAGGTGGGGAGTGAACAACACCGTCGCCCCCAGCACCATCTCCATCTCGGGGGTATGGCGATGGTCGAGCAACCCGTAGGCGCAGAAGTCTTCGTCCACCGCGCAGAACGTGGTGTTGGCCTTGGGTGGTCGACCTGCGCCCGACACCCCCGACGCAGCATCGACGATGACCCCGTGCAGGTCGATGACCCCGGCCCTGGCCGCGGGAAGCAAGGCCAGGCTGGCGGCGGTGGGATAACAACCAGGCGTGGCCACCAACGTGGCGTCGACCAAATCGGCCCGGAACCCCTCAGGCAGCCCGTAGACGAAGTGGTCCAACAGCTCGGGGGCTTGATGCTCGTCGTGGTACCAGATGGGATAGAGGGCGGGGTCTTTCAAGCGGAAATCGGCGGCCAAATCCACGATCCGCTTGGCTCCTGCCGCCCGCAGCTTGGGTACGATGGTCTGGGATGCGCCGTGAGGCAACCCCAAGAAAACCAGGTCAGCGGAGGCGGCCACCTCGATGTCCAGCGTGTCGAAAAGGCGATCCCGATAGGCCCCCGCCAGGCTGGGATAGAGCTGGCTGATCGCCACCCCTGCCTGGGAGTCCCCGGTGGCCACCGTCACGTTGAAATGGGGATGACCGGCCAGCAGCCGGAGAAGCTCGGCGCCGGTGTAGCCGGACGCTCCGATGATGGCGACAGAGAACACGCCGGCAACATACACAAGAATGCATAGCTATGCAATTCTCGCAGGGCCGTCGCAGCCGCCATCAGCTGCGCAGGGCGGCGTCCAGGGTGGAAGTAACTGCGTCGATGCAGCGGCCGCGCACCTCGCTCAACTCGGCGTCGGTGAGCGTCCGGTCATCGGCCTGAAGACGCAAACGATAGGCCAGCGACCGCGCCCCGGCGGGCACCCGATCCCCGCGGTACACGTCGAACAGGGATAACTCGACCAACACCACGCCGGCCGCCTGGCGCAAGGCGCTGGCCACCGAGGCGGCGGGGGTGGCCTCGGCCACCACGAAAGCCAAATCGACATCGGAGGAGGGATAGCGACTCACCCTACGGTAGGGGGCCGCCCCCTGGGCCAGGCCCAACAGGGCGGACAGATCCACCTGCAGCCAGGCCACCCGACCTTCCACGCCGTAGGCCTCCGCCGCCTTGGGGTCCACCTCACCCACCTCCCCCACCACGATGTTGGTCCCAGCGGCGGCCGCCTCGATACGGGCGCTGCGAGTGGGATGCAGCCCCGGCGGATTGTCCGCAACCACGCGCCAGGAACCGATCCGGAGGGTGTCCACCACCACCTGCCACACCTCCATGGCGGCCGGCGAGGCGAAACCGGCCAGGGCCGCGCCCAGGTATTCACGCTCATCAGGCAACACCGCGTTGCGGTCGGTAGGCAGGAACACATGGCCGAGTTCGAAACACGACAACGGCGCGTTGCGGTGGGAGTCGTTGAAAGCGAGGGTCTTCAAGACACCGGGCAACAGCGAGGTGCGCAGCACCGACTCTGCCTCCACCAAGGGGTTGGTGACGGTGATGGCGTCGCCGGGGAGGCCGGCTCGGTCGAGATCACCAGGAGCCAGGAAGGGCAGGGGCATGACCTCGGTCAACCCGAAGCCGATCATGGCCTGGCGGAGGTGACGACGTTGCTGCTGCAACGGGCTGAGGGCGCCGGCCTGATTGGTCGGGCGGGGCACCGTCTTGACGATGCGCTCGAAGCCGTACTGCCGGCCGACCTCTTCGATGACGTCGATCTCGGTGGTGGTGTCGACCATCCGGAAGCTGGGCACCCGCACAACCAGATCCTCACCTTGAACCTGGCTGCGAAAGCCGATCGGCTCGAGGAGGGCGGCAATCTCGTCGCGGCCCAGGACGACCCCCAGAACGGCGCTGACCCTGGCCGTGCGCAGCGTCACGGTGGCCCCCTCGGGCAGGTTGCCGTGAGCCGTCACCTCACCGGCGGCGACGCGGACCGCTGTGGTCTCGGACAACAGCTCCACGAAGCGACGCATGGCCACGTCGATGATGCCGGGGTCCGAACCCCGTTCGAAGCGGGTCGAGGCCTCCGAGCGCAATCCCAGCCTCCGGGCCGTCCGGGCGATGGAAAGCGGGTCCCACCAAGCCATTTCCAACAGCACCCTGTCGGTGTTGGCAGAGATCTCCGTCGACGCCCCACCCATGACCCCGGCGATGCCGATGACGCGGTCCTCGCCGTCACATATGGTGCCGTCCCGCTCGCTCAGCACCCGCCGTTGGCCATCGAGGGTTTCCACCGTTTCTTGGTCGCCAGCCCAACGAACCCGGATCCGCCCCCCCGCCACTCGGCCCAGATCGAAGGCGTGGGAGGGCTGACCCAGCTCCAACATCACGTAATTGGACACGTCGACCACGTTGTTGATGGGCCGCATTCCCAACGCCACCAGGCGATCAGCCAGCCAGCGGGGCGAGGGTCCCACCGAGATACCGTCCAGGACCCGGGCCACGAACAACCCGCATAGATCCCCGTCGATAATGTCCACCGCCACCGCGCCGGCAGCCGGCCAGTCGGCCTGTTCGTCTATCGGTGGGTCGATCATGGCGAAGGGCAGCTTCAACCAGGCGGCCAGGTCGCGAGCCACCCCAGCCACGGAGAGCGCATCGGGCCGGTTACCGCTCACATCGAGATCGAACAGCACGTCGGACGCAATGCCCATGGCCCGGCGTAAATCGGCCCCGACGGCCAGATCCGGGGGCAGGATCATGATGCCGTCCTGCGGGTCGGACAGGCCTAGCTCCGCGGCCGCGCACAACATCCCGTTGGACCATTCGCCGCGCAGCTTACGCCGCTCGATCAACCGGCCGTCAGCCATGGTGGAGCCGAGGGTGGCTAGGGGCACCAGGTCACCGGCGGCCATGTTGAAGGCGCCGCAACAGATCTGCAGCGCTTGGCCATCGCCGGCGTCGACGTCGACCAGCTGGATCCTGTCGGCCTTGGGATGGGGTCGGGTGGTCAGCACCTTGGCCACCACGACGCCATCGAGGTGACCACCGATAAGGTCGATGCCTTCCACCGCTAGGCCCAGCGCGCTGAGCTGGTCGGCCAGCCACTGCGGGTCACCTTCGATGGGTGCGAACTCGCGCAGCCAGGACAGCAGCACCTTCATGTCGTTCCTCTTCCGTCCGTCAGGCCTGGCTGGCTCGGGTAGCTCGGCTGGCTCGGCCGCTCATCGCTCGCCGCCCTCAAAACTGGCTCAGGAAGCGGATGTCGCCGCTCCAGAACTCTCGCAAATCGTCCACCGCATGGCGGGTCAGGGCGAAACGGTCGATGCCGAACCCGAAGGCGAAACCCGACCATGTTTCCGGATCGATCCCACCCGCCTGCAGCACGTTGGGATGGACCATCCCGCAGCCCCCCAACTCCAACCACGAACCGTCGGGCCTGCGCACATCGAACTCGGCGGAAGGCTCGGTGAACGGAAAGTAGGACGGCCGCAGCCGAGAGGAGAAATCGCCCCCGAAGAAGGCCTTGACGAACGCATCCAACGTCCCAGCCAGATCTCCCAACGTGATGGCCTTGTCGATGACTAGGCCCTCGATCTGATGGAAGACCGGCATGTGGGTTGCGTCGGGGGTGTCCTGGCGAAAGACGCGCCCGGGGCACACCACATAGATGGGCGGCGGCTGGTCCAGCATGGTGCGCACCTGCACCGGGGAGGTGTGGGTCCGGAGCAGGGTGGATCCGGGGGTGGCCCAATCCACCCACAGGGAGTCCTGGCTCTCCCGGGCGGGATGGCCCTCCGGGAAGTTCAGCGCTCCAAAGTTGAACCACTCCGTCTCGATCTCGGGCCCCTCGGCGACCTGGAAGCCCATGCCCACGAACACGTCTTCCAGGCGTTCCCATGCGGCGGTGAAGGGGTGGAGGTGACCGCGGCGACGCTGGGGACTGCACTCGGTCAGGTCGAGCCGCTCGGCTTCGAACCGCTGCGCCCGGTCGGCCTGGGCCAGCTCGTGACGGCGCAGGGAAAGCGCCTCGCTGACGGCTGTCAACACCTCGTTGACGGCTTGGCCGACACGGCGGCGTCCTTCGGCGTCGAGGCTGGCCAGGCCCTTGCGCAGCTCCATTATGGTGGACCGACGCCCGGACACCTCGGTCTCCACCGCAGCCAGCTCAGCCACGGTGCTGGCCCCAGCAATTCGAAGCAGCGCCTCGGTGCGGGCCACTTCCACGGCAACAAGCTCGGCAGTCATGAGGCCAGAGCCTGCCGTTTGCTCACCGGGCCGTCCAATTCTTTCGGGCAGCTCATCGGGCCAGCTCATCGGGCCAGCTCATCGGGCCGGCACAGTGTGGGCCCGGCGCCGCCGCCACACCTCGAAGCCAATGACGGTGGCGGCCATGGCCACGTTGAGTGACTCCACCTGGCCGGCCATAGGAATGGCCAGGTGGCGCGGAGCCAAACGATGCATCACGGCGGCGTCCAAACCGTGGGCTTCGTTGCCCAAAACCACGGCCAGGCCGCCATCCAGGCTGGCCTCGTAAAGGTCGGTGCCGCCCTCTGCCACCGTGGCCCAGCTGTGCAGGCCCTGCTCCTGCGCCCAGTCCAAGACCTCCCCCACGTCCTCGCTGCAGGCGATCGGCACCCGAAACAAGGCCCCCGCGGCCGAACGGACCACCTTGGGCGACAACGGGTCGACGCTGCGCCCGGCGAACACCACCGCGTCTGCCCCCGCCGCCTCGGCGCTCCGCAGGATGGTGCCGGCGTTACCCGGGTCGGCCACGTCGGCCAGCACGAACACCAGCGGATCCTGCCGGGCCCGCCACCGCTGGTCGAGGCCCCACCCTTGCGGCGGGCCGGTGGGGAGGCGGTCGCTTCCGCGCAGCAGCAGCGGCGGGGCCTCGACCACGGCGAGCAGGCCCTGACTGGTGACGGCGTCGCCCAACCGGTCGAGGGTGCCGGGGCGCAGCAGGGTGGCCCCTGGCCAAAGCCGATCCTCCTCGGCGAACACCTCACCCACCACTAGCGACGCGGCAAGGGCCTCGGCCAGGAGCCGGGGCCCTTCCACCACGAAACGTTGCTGCTGTCGGCGGGCCGCGCCCGAGACCAACAACTGGCGCACCTGCCCCAGTCGTGGGTTCCGCAACGACAGCCCTTCGATCAGGTGCCGGCCCTACTTCAGGACGCTTTAGCCTGGGGAATCAGCGCCTGGCGGGCCGTCTCGACCAGGGCCGAGAACGCTACCGCGTCGGTGACGGCCACCTCGGCCAGCACCTTACGGTCGACCTCCATGCCCGCCAGGCGGGCGCCGGCGATGAACTGGCTGTAACTCATGCCGTTCTGACGGCAGGCGGCGTTGATGCGGGTGATCCACAACCGGCGGAAATCTCCCTTGCGGGCCCGGCGATCCCGGAAAGAGTACTGCAACGCGTGCATGACCGCTTCGTTGGCAGCACGGTAGTTGCGGCTCCGATGGCCGTAGTAGCCGCGGGCGCGTTCAAGGACGACGCGGCGGCGTTTCTTCGAATGGACGGCGCGCTTGACACGGGCCATGGGGGGAGCCTCCTCGGTATCGAGCTGATGGACGGGGGCCGGAAAGGGGGCGGAAGCGCCCACCGACCGACGGTCGGGCTTACATGCCCAGTTGACGCTTGATCTTGGACTGGTCGCCCTCGGACACGACCACCATCGGCTTGAGCCGACGGGTCACGGTGGAGGACTTCTTTTCGAACAAGTGCTTGCGAAAAGCACGACGGCGCATGATCTTGCCAGTGCCTGTCACCTTGAAGCGCTTGGCCGCGCCGCGGTGCGTTTTCATTTTCGGCATGGGACTTACCTTTCGATTTCGGCCCGCGGCCGAGGCAGCAGGATTGCACGGGTACCGGCCCAGCTGGCTGATACCCGTGCAGGAGATGATCAGTCGGCGGTGGTCGGCTCTGGGGTTGAGGTCGGGCCGGCACCGTTGGCTTCGACCGGCTCCGCCGCGTTGAGAACCGGGGCGACCGCGGGTGCCGCGGGACCAGGCTCGGCCCGGGCTAGCTCGCCCGGAAGAAGTTCGCTCGAGGCAGCTTCGTCTGTCGCGCTCTCCGAAGGCTCGGGCCCCTTGCGGCGCTGAGACTCCCACGCCGCCTGAGCCTTTTTGTCAGGTGCGAGCACCATCGTCATGTTCCTGCCATCGAGCTTGGACGAAACTTCCACCCGGCCGACGTGGCCAACTGTTTCGGCCACGTTGTCGAGGATCTTGCGCCCGATCTCCGGGTGATAGATCTCCCGCCCTCGGAACATGATGGTCACCTTGACCTTGTGTCCTTCGTGCAGGAACTTCTCGACGTTGCGTGTCTTGGTAACGAAGTCGGCCTTACCGATCTTGGGTCGGTACTTCATTTCCTTGAGAACCACCGCGGTTTGATTCCGACGGGACTCCCGCTGCCTTTGGGCAGCCTCGTACTTGAACTTCCCGTAGTCCATGATGCGGACCACGGGAGGCATGGCCTTATCGGCCACTTCGACCAAGTCGAGGTCGAGTTCACGAGCCAGAGCCAAGGCCTCAGGGAGGGGTTTGATACCGACCTGAGATCCATCGGGACCGACCACGCGTACTTCGCGGGCACGGATACGTTCGTTGACCCTGGGCTCGTTCACCGGCAGCGGTGCTATTGCTGATCACTCCTCATAAGCGACGCGCAGTCCTCCATCGAATAGGGGCGTCTGGTTGGTGGCACTCGGTGGTCCTGAACCCGTTCTCGTTCCCGAAACTGTATTGGAAAAGGATGAACGGACGCCGGAAAACCGACGCCCGCTAACGCGGCAGCCAACCACCCGAAGGTGAACGCTGCCGCCCTGGCAAACATCGACCCGTCGCACCGCCCGGTGGCCGGGTGGGGGACCTGGACCACGGCTCCCCACTTTCCGAAACTTTCATTGCGCAGAACGAACCCGAAGGTTCGAGCTGAACTCGATCTGTTGTCGGGAACTACTACCGCCACGAAGACGGGCAGGACCCATTGCCTAGAGTAGCACCATGAGCAGCTTGTGGACACCAAGCGGTGAGCACCCCGTCAGCGCCGGCCCCGGTGCGACCGCCGCCGCCACCGTCGTCGGAGCCGTTGCCAACACCGAAAGCGAGGTGACCCCGGCTCGACCCCTGACCGAAGAAGAGGCAGAGACCCTGGCCGATGCCGCAGCGGAGATCGCCGAGGTCCGCGAGCAACTGGCAGCCACGCCGGCTGAGTTGGTGGTAGCCAACCACGTCATGGGGCTGTACGAGTTGGCCGCTATCCACCTCAATCGGGAAGAACCCAACCTGGAGGCGGCCCGGCTGGCCATTGACGCCCTCGCCGCCGTGCTTGAACGTTGCCAGGGCCGGCTGGGCGAGCCGGAGTCCACCTTGATCGAAGCCCGATCGCAACTGCAGATGGCCTTCGTCAACGTGGCGAACTGGGCCAGGGATCGGGATCGGCCCCCTCCAAGCTGATGGCGGTGGCTTCCCAGCGACCATGCAGGCCCGGTTGGGCCACGAAGCGCACGGTGGCACCCACCGCGATCGTGCGGGACCCGTCCAGGATGGCTACGCAGTGAAACCCCACCAGCGAGTCGTCCGCCCCGCGAATTTGGCCCAACCCAACCTGGTCATCGAAGGCGCTGACCTGGCCCAGTTGCTCCAGGCCGGTCTGAACCCAGCGGTCGGGCCCAGCGCTCGTGCGGGTCACGGGATGATCTTGAGGATGGGCAGTTCCAAGATGTCGCTGGCGCCCAGCTCGATGAGCCGTGGGATCAGGGTGTTAATGCCCTTCTTGGGCACCACTGACTCGACTGCGTAGCCGCTGCCCCCGTAGAGCTCGTTGACGGTGGGAGCCTTGGCCGAGGGGACCTCGGCGATGACCGCGTCAAGCCGGTCCCTGGGCACGTTGAGCTTGAGCAGCACCCGACCCCTGGCATCTAGGGCGCCCATGAGCAGGGTGCGGAGCTGGCTCATGGCGTGGCCCTTGAGAGGATCTGCCTGGGCGGCCGGGTTGGCGATGAGCTCGGTGTAGGAGGTCACGATGGTGTCGATAATCTTGAGCCCCGCGGCCCGCAAGGCCCGTCCGGTCTCGGTGACGTCGACCACGCAGTCCACGATGTCGGGGATCTTGGCCTCGGTGGCGCCGTAGGACAACCGAATGTCGGCGTCGATTCCCTTGTCGGCAAAGAAACGCCTGGTCAAGTTGGGGTATTCGGTAGCCACCCTCAGGCCGTGGGGAAGATCAGCCACCGACATGGCTGGAGAGTCGGCCTGGACGGCGACCACGATGCGCACAGGGTTCGAAGTCGCCTTGGAGTAGTGCAACTCCCCCAGGGAAACCACGCCCGCGCCGGTCTCCTCCACCCAGTCCCTTCCGGTGATGCCCAGGTCGAACAGCCCCTCGGCCACGTAGGTGGGGATCTCTTGGGGACGCAAGATGCGCACGTCGATGATGCGGGGGTCGTCGATGGTGGCCTTGTAGTCCACCGCCGAGCTGCGGTTGACGGACAGATCAGCGGCTTCGAAGAGCTCGAGGGTGGCCCGTTCGAGCGAGCCTTTGGGGAGAACCAACTTCAGCACGGCGGCACCCTACCGGCCTCGCTCGGGGCCGGACGAGGCGGCGGTCGGCGGCGGGACCGGGCGGTAAGCTCCAGCCGTGCACTGCCGACTAGCGCTTCGGGCGGACGGCGCGGCCGTGGCCAACGCCCTGGCCGATGCGTTTCTCGACGATCCCCTGATGGTGTGGCTGGCCGGAGTAGAAGAACCCAAGGACCGCTTCGAGGTGCTGCGAGCCGCCATGTTCCGACCCGCCGCCAACGCCGCCCAACGAACCGGCCAGGGCTATCTGCTGGCCGGGGCCGACGGCGCAGTGGTCGGGGTCGCCTTGTGGAACCCTCCCGAAACCGGGTTCTTCTCCGCCACCGAAGGCGACGCCGTCCGGACCGCCTTTGCCGAGGGCGGCTCGGCCGGTTGCCTGCGTCGTCTCGGGGCGCTGGGGGAGATGATCGCCCAGCATCACCAAGCCGGCAGCCAGTTCCATCTGCAGTTTCTGGGGGTTACGAAAGACCAGCGGAGCCAGGGCCTCGGGGCCCAGCTCGTAGAACCCGTGTTGCAACGCTGTGATCAGGACGGTCTGGTGGCCCAGCTGGAATCTTCCAACCCCCGCAACGTGAGCTTTTATCAGCGCCATGGCTTCGAGGTGGTGTGGCAGGACGCCCCCGAGGACGGCCCCCTGGTGCAAGGAATGGCCCGACCGCCCCGCCCGCGGGAACCGATAGGGCAGTAGTCACGGGCAGTAGGTCGTCGGGCTTTTCAATGCGAGGTTGGCCTGCCCGCCAGCAAGTCCAGGGCATGGGGCAACACCTCGAGGACCGCCGCAAGGCATTCCTGAGCCCCCCGGGGTGAGCCGGGGGTGTTGAGCACGAGAGCCTGACCGACGGTACCGGCCAGGCCCCGGGAAAGCCGCCCGGGACCAGGGTTGATGGCCCGCATGGCCTCCGCCAGGCCAGGCGCCTCCCGTTCAAGCACCAGCCGAGTCGCCTCGGGGGTCAGATCACGGGGGCCGAAGCCGGTGCCTCCGGTAGTCACCACCAGCCCGGCAAAGTCGGCCACCAGATCGCGCAGAGCGGCGGCCACCGACGCCACGCCGTCGGCGACCACTCGGCGTTCGACAACGTCGAAACCAGCCCCGATGAGCACCTCGCACAGCACCTCGCCCGAGCGATCGACTCGGGTGCCGCCCACCACCCCGTCGGAGGCGGTCAGCACCTTGGCCCGCCGCACAGGATCCACCGACGCGGCGCTCGCGGCCACGTTCTCCCCCGCAGTCACGTTCTCCCCCGCAGTCACGTTCTCCCCCGCAGTCACGTTCGGCATAGCCGCAGAACGTACATGCCGTCGGTATCCGCTGCCTGGGGCAACAGCAGCGAGCCGCGACCGTGAGCCCGCCACGCTCCGCCCAATGGGTCGAGGGCGACGAGGTCAGGGTGGGTGTCGGCCAGATGCTTGTCGACGTACAGCGTCTCCTCGCGGGTGAGCGTGCAGACGCTGTAGACCAGCATCCCACCCGGCGCCAGCACCCGGAGGGCCTCCCCCACCAGGCGGCGTTGCAACTCGGCCAGACGAGGCACCGCCTTGGCCTCGATCCGCCAGCGTGCGTCGGGACGACGGCGCAACGCACCCAGGCCGCTACAGGGCGCGTCGACCAGGACCCGATCGAAGCTGGCCGACCGGAAGGGCAGGGCGGTGCCGTCGGCGCAACAGACCGTCACCGTGGCCCCCAGGCGGTCGACGTTGCCCTGGGTCAGCTTGGCCCGACCCAGCCGGACGTCTCCGGCAACCACCGCGGTTGCGTCGAGCGCCCGGACGGCGGCCAAGGCGGTTGCCTTGCCCCCGGGAGCCGCGCAGGTGTCCAACACCCTGGTCGCGGTGACGGCGTCAACGGCCTCCGCCACCCATTGGGAGGCGAGATCTTGGACGTAGCCGTCCTCACGGGCACTGACTGGAGGTGGCTTGTTCATGACCTCCAAGGCGGCGGTGGCATCGATAGGTCCCAGGTCGGCCTGCAGGCGCTGCACGATCCAGTCCGGATAGCTGAGCCGAGTGGCGTCGCTGGCCCAGTGGGGCGGGTGTTGGGATAGCCGGCGTAGCACGGCGTTGACCAGGCCCTTGGTGCGGGGAGGTACCACCGCCACGGTGGCACTCACTGCGGCGTGGGCGGGGGTGCCCAGGAAAAGCAGCTGGTAGGCGCCCAGCCGAAGGGCCGCCCGGGTGGGCGAGTCCAGCTCGCGCAGCACATAAGGCGCAATGGCACCATCACAGGCCCGCCGCATGCGGGTGGTGCCGTAGACCAACTCGGTCACGAAGCGCTTGTCGCTGCCACCCAAGCGGACCTGGGCCAACACGGCTGGCAACACCAAGTTGGCGTACGCCCCCTCGTCTTCGATGCGCAACAGCACGTCAAGGGCAACCTTGCGGGCGGAAACCGCTGCCGGCTTCATGCTCCCAGCCGTTCGCCAGGGGTCGGTCGGTTCCCGTTGCACCAGGCCGCCGCACCCTGCCGGGCCCGACCTTCTGGCTGAAGCTGGCGAAGCTCCAGCCATCCCTGCCCCGTCCCGACCCGCACCGCCCCCGCTACCCGCATCATCGTGCCCGGCTCGGTGCTGGGATCCCCGGCTGCGCCTTCGTCACCCACGGCGACTGCGTCGTGCACCAGCAACCGTTTGGACCGAAAGGTTGTCCAGGCCCGGCCCAAGGCGACGGTTCGGGCCAAGCTCCACGCCGGCCTTTGCCAGTCCAGGCGAAGCTCGGCCGGGTCGATCTTGGCTGCATAGACGGCCTCACCCTGCTGAGGCTGGGGCGACCCGAAACCCTCCGCCAGACAAGCCAACAGCAGCGCCGTTCCCCGCTCGGCCAGCCGCGATCCCAAGCTGGTCACGGTGTCCTCGGTCTCGACGACTACCTCGGCCCTCCGATAGACCGGGCCGGTGTCGAGGCCCTCGTCCATGGCCATGACGCACACGCCGGTACGCTCATCACCGGCCAGCAGCGCCCGCTCCACCGGGGCCGCCCCCCGCCAGCGCGGCAGCAACGAGAAATGCAGGTTGACGAAGGGCAGCTGCGCCAACAGATCCGGTTTGATCAACCGGCCATAGGCGACCACCACGGCTAGCTCGGCGCCCACCCGGGCTGCCTGATAGGCGTCTTCGCTGGTAGGCAGGCCCAGTTCCAGGGCCGCGGCCTTGACCGGGCTGGGCGACAACCGCCCGCCGCGGCCGCGGCGACGATCCGCCCGGGAAACGACCAGCACGACCTCAAAACCGGCGTCGACCAGGGCACGGAGCGTCCCCACCGCCACCTCTGGTGAACCCATGAAGACCAGGCGACGGGCCTCGGCTGGGGGCACTGGCGCCGCCGGGAACTGCGGTCCCTCCTCGTCGATCACCGCTCGACCCTAGCCCTTCGGCTGTCCCCCACTGGCCGGCCTCCACGGGCCAGCCGGACGGTCGCCGAGCGCTAGCGTGGCCGCCACATGGCTGCCGCCGAGCGATCCGAGCACTACTTCGCGGCAACGCCCACTGCCGCCTCACGGCCGCGAGAGGTGCTACTCGAGCTGCCCGACCTGCATCTGACATTGACCACTGATCGTGGCGTTTTTGCTCCCGACGCGGTGGACGTGGGCACCCGCTATCTCCTGCTGGATGCCCCCATGCCCCCCACCGACCGGGCCCTGACCGTGGCCGATGTGGGGTGCGGCTACGGACCCATCGCCCTGACCCTGGCCACCCGGCTCCCGCGGGCCACCGTGGTAGCGATAGACGTGAACGAGCGGGCCAGAGCGCTGTGTCGGGCCAACGCAGAGCGCCACGCACTCACCAATGTGCAGGTGCTGGATCCGCAGGACGTCCCAGCCGATCTGCAGATCGATGCGCTCTACGCCAACCCGCCCATCCGGGTTGGGAACGAGGCGCTCCACGGGCTCCTGCAAGGCTGGTTGGCCCGCTTGAAGCCCGAGGGACGAGCGGTGCTGGTGGTTCACAAGCATCTCGGTTCGGACTCGCTGCTGCGCTGGTTAGACGGGGCCGGCCACACCACCACCCGGCTCGGCTCCCGGCTGGGCTACCGGCTCCTGCAAATCGTACCGGGTCCGCCAACTGCCACCAGCGCCCTGGCGGCGGGGACCACCGCGGGCACGACCCCCGCCGCCCAGCCATGAGCTACAAACCCCGTCCCCAGCCGAGCGCCCCTACGGTGCAGTTGCCGCCCCGGCCCCTCAACCCCACCGGCCTCAAACGCCTGCACCGCGGCTGGCGGCGCCAGACCGAGGGTCGGGTGGCCCTCATTCTCGATGGTGTGCAGAACCCGTTCAACCTGGGCACCATCGCCCGCCACGCGGCGGCTTACCGAGTGGAGCGGGCCTGGTTGGTGGGCCAGCCCGATGCCTTCGACCATCCCAGAGTCCGCAAGACGGCCATGGGAACCGAGAGGCTGGTGACCTGGGAAGTGGTGGCTACTCCCGCCCAGGCCCTGCAAGCCGCTAGCCAAGCGGGTTTTCGACCTGTTGGGGTGGAGCTCACCCCCACCGCCCTGCCGCTGTTCGCCATGGACCTCCACGACGGAATCGCCCTGGTAGTCGGCCATGAGGAGCGGGGACTGTCGCGGGCCATGCTGGACGCTTGCGAGGCCTTCACCTTTGCCCCCCAGCTGGGCAAGGTGGGCTCGCTCAACGTGGCCGCGGCCACCGCCATTGCCCTCTACGAGGTCCGGCGGCAGGAGTGGACCAACGGTCCCCACGACGGAGAACCCTTCGGCTCCGAAGCGGCTGAACGGCCGGGGCCGTGACCCACATCCTCACCCCTTAGGCCCCCAGTCCCGGTATTCAGCCGGCGCCACCAGCGGTTTGGATGTTGCTCTGCACCACCTCAAGACGCTTACGCAATTCCTCCAGGTCAATCAACAGGCGGGTCAGGTTCTGCTTCGTTTGCCCCCACACGCCTCGGAACTGTTCGGCCGAGGGTCCTTCCCAGTGCTGCGGCTCGCCGGCAGTCTCGCCCGCCTTGGCCAGGGCGCTTACCTGCTCGCTCAACCCGCCGTTGATGATCGCCTGCATCGTGGCGATAGCGGCAATGGCCTCCGGCGTCGACTTGATGATCGCTGACATGGTCACCTCCGTGAGATGCACCCCGTTTGGGGCACAGCAGAATCATATCAAAAAGCATGAAAGGCATCCAAAGTTGGGAGGAAACTTTCTGGGCCGCGGTCAACCGGCTTAGTCATTCCTGGCAGTCTGAATCAGGGTGACCTCGCCCTCTTGGACCAGGAACCCACGCCCGACGGCCCCGAACGGTGCTTCACTGCGTCGGGGAAGGCGGACGCCGAGCAGGTCGCCGTCCAGGTCGAGATCGGGACGCAGCAACAGCCCGGTTCGATTGCCTCGCAGCACCCGACTCCAATGGCCGTAGGCGGCCCGCAGTGCGTCGTTACGTCCGGCGGCGACCACCACCCAGCCACAGGCCAACGCCCTGGTGACCACCCCGGCCGGATCCTCCACGGCTTCGGCATCGTCAATGAGCAGCATGGAGACCGACCGCGGGATCCGCGAGGGGGCGAAGTGAGCCAGCAGGCTGGCCAGCTCGGCCGGGCGCACCCACTGGGACAGGGCGGCGCGGGCTAGGGGCGATCGCTCGGTGGCCACCCCGATCAGCGCGGCCGCCGGGTGCTGCTCCCGCATGGTGCTCACCGCGGCGGCCAGCAGGTTGGAGCGGCCCGAACGCGAGGGGCCGACCACCAGCAGCCCATCACCGGGGTGCAACCACCAACCTTGAGCAACCAGGTCCATGCCACCTATCCCCAACGCCAGCCAGAAGGCGTCGGGGCTGGGTGCGACGTTCGCCGCTCTCGTGTTCGACAGCTCCGTGCGTTCCACTCGCTCGGCCAGGCGACCGATATGGGCCCGACGGGGCACGGCCGAGGGCGACCAACTGCCCTCGATCTGGGCGACGGCCTCATTGATGGGCCCTGGCCAGACCACCTGGAAGCTGCGGCCACAGCTCACCCGGCGACCCCGGCCAGGCGGCCCGAAGCCGGCTGCCACCCCCAGTTGGCGGGCCTCGAGCGGATCGGCCAGGCGCAGGACCAGACGTTGAGCGATGCCGGACACCGTGCGATAGCGCACCGCGGTGGCGTGTTCCGCGCTGGCCACCGTGTAAAGCCCGTGGGCGGGCCCGTCGGCCATGAGGCGAGCGAGACGGTCGGCGTCGTCGCCGCCCAGGGCGCCCTCAGACAGCTCCTGTACCAGCGAACCCAACCCGTCGATAATCACCACGATCATGGCGGTGACCTCGGGCTGGGTGGCGCCGCTCGCCCCTCGGCGGCGGCGCAGCTCGGTTTCGAGGCGATGCAACAGTCGACCGATCCGTTCCCGGTCGTCTCGACGAATCACGCTACCCACCTGGGCCAAACCAGCGAGAGCCTGAAAGGCCCCATCGTCACCCACCAGGTGCAGCTCAAGTTGATCGGGCGCCGTCCGCCGGGCGAGGGCCAGAGCCAGCGCGACCAGGGCGGTGGTGGCGCCGCTCCCGGTCGTGCCGTAGACCAACAGGTTGCCCTCCTCCGGCTGCCAGCCACCCACTTCGCGGCGTTGGCCGTCGGGATCATCAAGGAGCAGGAAGGCCACCTGCGCCCGTCCCTGCGCCGATGGGCTCGAGTGAACCTGCGTCCGCGGGCTGAGCCGGTCGAAGGTTTCGAGATCCAGCGGGAAGGGCAGCGGGGCCGGCCACGGAAGGCGAGGGCCAGGAAGCGACAACCGACGCGCCGCCAAGCGTGCGACGGCCACCAGGCGCTCCAGGTCACTGCAGACCAGCCCCGGAGCGGCGCCCCTACCCGCGCCGGGAGGACGGCGGGGGGCGTCGAGCAGCTCGACCGCGGGGCTGGCGTGGGGGGCTCTCGCCCCCGAATACGCTGTCTGCACGGCGGTGACGTCGTTGCGGCCCAAGCGCACGTAGGCACGGCCGGGCCAGCGCCGATCCAACTCGGCGGCGTCAGGCCGCCCGATGACATCTTGGGAGTCGGCTCTGTCCTGCACGCGCAGGGCGATGCGCACGTTGGTGTTGGCCTTGATGTGCTCGCTCAGCACCCCCGCGGGTCGTTGGGTAGCCAAGATCAGATGGATACCCAGGCTTCGACCCCGCTGGGCGATGCCCACCAGGGCGTCGAGAAAACCGGGCAGCTCGGCGGCCAGCGTGGCGAACTCATCGATCACCACAACCAGACGGGCCAGCTCCACCTGGCCCCCGTCGCCGGGAAGGCTGGGCGCGTCGGCGGGGCCGGGAACGGGGCGAGGGGGGGAACCGGCCAGCGGCAGGTCGGCTAGGTCGGTGACCCCTGCAGCCCGCAACACCCGCTCCCGATAGCCGAGCTCGGCCTGCAGACAGCGTAAGGCCCGCTCGGCCAGTTCGTCGTCGAGGTCGGTCACCACGGCCACGGTGTGGGGCAGCTGGGCGCAGGCATCGAAGGCGCTGCCGCCCTTGAAGTCGATGAGGACGAAGTTGAGGTGACGGGGCGAGGAGCCCATCGCCAAGGCGAGGATCCAGCTGCGCAACAGCTCGCTCTTACCTGATCCGGTGGTACCGGCCACCAGGGCGTGGGGACCATCGGCAACCAGGTCCACCACCAAAGGTCCTTGTGTTCCCACACCCAGGCTGGCCGGCAGGCTGGCCGCCCGGGGCCGCCCGGAGCGGTGCTCACCAGCCGACACCCACCGGCGCACCAGAGTGGCCGCCAAGGCGGTATCAGCCCCAACCTCGGCTTCCGCCAGGTCCATCCCGGCAGAATGCGTTCCGGCGAGATGCGTTCCGGCGAGATCCTGCTCGGCGACAGCCAGCAGCTCGAGGAGGCCCACTTCATCGGGCAACCCGGCGCCTGGCAAAGAGATGTCGGCATCCTCGTAGTGGGCCAACGCGGCGGCGATGGCGGCCGCAGTCGCAGGGGAGGCACCCATGCTGTCCACGCCGGAGACCACCGAGCCATCACCGATGGTAGTAAGCGTGGCCCTAGCGTCGGCGCCGACGTGCACCACCAGGCGGCAGGTGGCTGGTAACCGATCGGCGCTGGCGGCGAGCACGATGGCCACAACCGGGCCTGCCTCACCCCGCAGCACGGCCCGGGTGGGCGTCCCCCGCGCGGTGAGGGCCTCCTCGTCGTCCACCACCAGCAACAGTCGGCGGGATAGCTCCTCACCCTGGCGGCTCCGATCCCGCGGCGACGCGGCCGCCACCAGGCGGGACACGGCCCGAGCACCGGCCGTGCCGCGATCAGTGAGGCCGCAGGAGGCGCCGTCGGTGTCCTGATCGGGCTCCAGCTCCAGGCGATGCGGTAACCACTCCATCCACTGCCAGTGGCAGTGCCGCTCGCCGGCCACGAAAACGGTGGCTAGATCGGCAGGACCGTGGTGCACAACCAGTTGAAGGACCAGGCTGCGAGCAACGGCGCGGGCCGCGGCGGGGTCACCGACGATGCCCACGACACCATCCTCGGCCAGGTCGAGCTCGACGGGACGATTGGCGGATCGATTGGCTCGAACCACTACCTCCTCTACAGCCGGGTGCAGCCCCGGTCGTGTCCCAGCCGATAACCCGCCCTGCTCGGACCCGAACGAGGGCGGTTGCCCACCGGGCCAGACCAGAGGCAACGAAGCCGCCCGTTGGGCTCGACCCAGGACAACGTGGAGCACGTCGGCTTCGCCCAGCCGCCGCTCCCAGAGCGAACGAGCGGGCAACATGGCTCGACGAGCGACTTCGGCCAGGTCCACCGCTCGCTCTTCGGCGGTCGCGTCGGCCTGCTGGCGGGCCAAGGTCAACCCTCGCTCGAAGCTGGCGACCTCGGCGGCGAAAGCCCTGGTCGTGGCCCGGCCCCGACGCCGAGCCGATCGCCGGCCGGTCCACCAGTTCGAGATGGCCAGCAGCGGCGACAAGATGGTCAGCAGGGCGAAAAGCCAGCTGCCGGTAACCGCCACCATCACCATCGACAGCACCAGCGGCAACACGATGGCGACCACGGCCAGCGGCGTAGCCCCCGCCTGGTCGGGGGGATGGGGCACGCTCAGAGGACCACCTGAGGGGCTACGACCGAGTCGAGGAGGACGGTTGATGACCAACGTGCCGCGAGTCGTTCGATGCAGACGGGGATCCAACCCCGCGGGGCGCTGGCGCAGGTCCTCTCGGGCCAACTCCAGTCGGTACCGCCCTACC
This sequence comes from Acidimicrobiia bacterium, assembly GCA_031422955.1. GTDB lineage: Bacteria > Actinomycetota > Acidimicrobiia > Acidimicrobiales > CAIXPF01 > CAIXPF01. The sequence goes on along the minus strand of JANPEN010000120.1, from coordinate 6,650 downwards.
CGAAGCTGTTGACCAACCTCGAGTCGGCGTACCTGCACGGCACCGGTCACGTTCACTGCACCGGCCTCGGTCCCGGCAGCAGCATCGGCATACGTATGGGTATCGGGGTCGGGGTCGGCATCGGTATCGGCATCAGCGAGGAGTTCGAAGCAGACGGTGTCGGGTCCGCTACGACGCACTACGCCGTGCAGCAGGGCGACGGCGGGATCATCGAGCACCAGGTCACAGGCAGGGGCCCGGCCCACCAGAGCGTCAGCAGGGCCGAGGACCAGACGCCGACCGGCGTCAAGGCCACCCCGAACGATCAACACGAGCTGGCCGGATTCGGGTCGAATCGACGTCGAATCGAGCCCCGCGCCGACCGGCCGGGCTGGTGCCGGCCTCACCGAGGTGACGACACTGCCCTGGCACAGGCCGATCTCCCGCAGCTCATCCTCGGGCCGCACCCGCTGACCGTCCACGGAGAGCGCAGCGTGGGGCTCAAACCCAAGAGCAACGGCCAGATCAGCCACCACAGCATCGTGGCGCACACGCAGCGTGGTGGGTAGCGCCTCGCTGGCCCCGCACCGTATCCGATAGATGACCCACTGCGATGCACCCAGCACGGGCTCAGTGTGGGGATCGCGGTCCGTTGATTCAGTAGGGCGTGCTGCCTGCGCCGCGCTGCGCTCAGCCGGCTCAGCCGGCGAAAATGAGCTCCGCCCAGGGCTGGTACCAGGCAGCCAGCGGCGTCATCAGAATCTGGTCACCGATCACGTCGCCGAGGCTTTGCAACTCCACGAAGTCGCCTGCTTCGGTGGTGGCCGGCCACAACAGGGTGGCCACGGGCGCTCGAGGAGATGGGAGGGGCGGGGGCGGCGGCATCGATGGGCACCACCGACTGGCCGTCACCCAGTTGCGCAGAACGACCGTGGTGCAGGCACGTTCGTGCTCGGTGACGGTTAAAGGATCGGCCGCAAACCTCTGTGCTCGGTGGCTCGGACCGGATCTTCAAGTTCGCTACTCAATCGCTTGCCTCCTCGAAGCGCGGTCGGACACACCACAACCGGTGGGCTCGCCGATATACCTGATGCTTCGGCAGGCGGCGGCCAGTATCGAAGTCAGATCCCAGGGGGATCCACCACAATCCTCAAGTCTGTGCCCGGTCGAGGCACCTGGCCCAGACCCTCGCTTAGTTGCGCGTGGCTCATGGCCCGCACGAGATAGCGGCCTTCTGTCGGTCCCAGCACGGTCAAGGCGGTGACCGCGCCCAGCCCGGCGACGAAATCGGCGGCGTTGGCTCCATCAACAAGGGCCAGGGCCGCGTAGGGCGGCAGCAACAGCTGGTGGCGTCGCGGCTGTTCGACCTCGGCCCAGCGCCCCGGGTCGCCGTGTAGGGCGGCCTGGACCACCTCGTGGTCTGGCTGACGGGTTTGGACGATCAGCTGGCCCCCCCGTTGGCGACCACCTACCAAACGTGCGCCCAAGGCCAGCAAGGCGAAGGTCCGCTCCCCGGCCCGGTAGCGAGGCGCCATGAGCCCCTGGTCGAGGTCCAGGAAGATGACCAAATCGGCCCGATGCAGCCGATGCAACACCGCTTCTGTGCCCACCCAAACCCTGATCGGGTCAGGGTCAGGGCTAGGGTCAGCTGCGTCGGGCTCGGGCTCGGAAGCAGGGTTCGGCGGATCCGTCTCGCGGCGGCGTCTCGATCGGGACGAGGTGCTCGCCGTGATCTCGAGGACGGGCGCCCCGATCAGCGCCGAAACCTCCTCGCTCACGCGACCAACTCCCGGGCGCAGCACCGACAGGCGCGTGGCCCCACACTCCAGGCACAACTCCGGTCGCTCGTGGGCCCCCGAGGCGCACACCAGGCGTCGCTGCCCGGCCGGCCCCACGCTGTGCAGGGCCGATCCGCACTGCGCGCAGCGACACAGCTCCCCGCAGCGACTGCACGCCAGCAACCGGGCCCGTCCCGTTCGGTTGTACACCACCGCCACCCGCTTCTGGCTGCGCAGCGCCTCGACGACGGGGGCGGAGTAGAGACCCTCCCGGGGATCGAGCTCGCGCCGATCGATCACCGTGGTCAGCGGCCAGCCTCGACGCTCGGTGGCCCGCGACGGAATCAGCAGCGGGGCCCGCAGCGCCTCCAAACTGGGCATCGGGGACACCAACAACGTGGCCACGCCCAACCGCCGACCGCGCTCGATGACCACGTCCCGAGCATTCCAGGTGGGCGAACGCTCATCCTGGTAGCGCTCGTCGTGCTCGTCGAACACCACGATGCTGCTCAGACCACTCACTGGGGCCCAGGCTGCCGCCCGGCTCCCGACCACGGAGGCCCCCGCCGCACCCGCGGCCCAATCCTGGGGATGGCGGGCGATCCAATGTCCGGCGGCCCGCAGCTCCCGAGCCAGCGCATCGGCGTCGTGTTGGGATGGGGAAAGCAGAAGCGCCGGGCCCCGACCCAGCGCCTCCAGAGCGAAACCCAGCCGAGGGCTACCGGGCGGCCAGCGCAAGGTTCGCACCGTCCAAGGGCACCGCTCAACACGATCCCCGCCACCCCGGCTATCCCCATCACCCGCGGCGACCCCGGCGACCGCGGCATCGATCTCGGCGAAGGCTTGGCGGACCAGCGCGGCGGCCTCATCGTGCACCGAAGGCGCGGCCGCCGGATGGGCCGGGGCAACGAAGGACGGGTGGGCGCCGCCAAGGGGCCGGTCCGGCAGGAACGAAACCGACCGTAGCGGGCTGGCGGCGCGCAGGAAATGCAACCGGCGGCCGGCCCACCGATGAGCCGCCCACTCGGCTAAAGCGATCAGCTCGGCCGGCGGACCCAGCCCGGTGATCTTGGAGATCTCCCGCAAGGTGATGCCAGGCGGTGGAACCCGAGCGGTCTCGAGCACCCAGCCCCGCACCCTTCGCCCCTGCAACGGAACCCGGACCACGGTCCCCACCGTGACCTGCTCCGCCCACCGGGCGGGAACCCGGTAGTCGAGCAAGCGATCAACGGCGGCCACGTCAGCCAGTACGCCGACGGTCAGCTCAGGGCCGAGCGCTGGCACCCCTGCCATGTCTTGGCGGGTGGGAGCTGAAGGCTGGCTCAGCTCACAAGCCGAGGGCGGACTGCAGGTCGGCCACGCGGTTGAGCTGCTCCCAAGGGAAATCTCCCTCGCGACCGAAATGGCCGTAGGCGGCGGTCTGTCGATAGATGGGACGCCGAAGGTCCAGGTCCCGCAGGATGGCTGCGGGGCGCAGGTCGAACACTGACTGCACGGCCTCGGAGATCTTGTCGGGATCTACCGTGCTGGTCCCGAAGGTATCCACCAGCACCGACAGCGGCCGGGCCACGCCGATGGCGTAGGCCACCTGCACCTCGCAACGCCGGGCAATGCCCGCCGCCACCACATTCTTGGCCACCCAACGAGCGGCGTAGGCGGCCGAACGGTCCACCTTGGAAGGGTCCTTGCCGGAGAAGGCACCGCCGCCGTGGCGCGCGTAGCCGCCGTAGGTGTCCACGATGATCTTGCGACCGGTGAGGCCGGCATCGCCCACCGGGCCACCGATGACAAACCGGCCGGTCGGGTTCACGTACACGGTGTAGTCGTCGTCCTGATAGGCCTCGGGGATGGTCGGGCGGATGACCTGCTCGATGAGGTCGGGCCGGATCATGGTGTCACGATCGATGCCATCGGCGTGCTGGGCGGAGATGAGCACCGTGGTCAAACGCACCGGCTCGCCGTCGCGATACTCGAAGGTGACCTGGGTCTTGCCGTCGGGGCGCAGGTAGGGGATCTCCCCGGACTTACGAACCTCGGCCAAACGCTCGGCCAAGCGGTGGGCCACGTGGATGGGCAGGGGCATCAACTTGTCGGTCTCATCGCAGGCGTAGCCGAACATCATGCCCTGGTCGCCCGCCCCCTGCTTGTCCAGGTCGGTCTGCTCACCAGCAGTCCCGCCCCGCACCTCCTCGGAGGCATCGACACCCTGGGCGATATCGGGAGACTGCTCATCGATAGCGACCATGACGCCGCAGGTGTGGCCATCGAAGCCGTAGGCACCCTTGTCGTAACCGATCTCGCAGATCGTGTTTCGCACAATGGCGGGAATGTCTACGTACGCATTGGTTGTGATCTCGCCCCCCACGATGCACAGCCCGGTGGTCAGGAAGGTCTCGCAGGCCACCCGACTCAGCGGATCCTGTTCAAGAATCGCATCGAGCACAGAATCGGAAACTTGGTCTGCCATCTTGTCGGGGTGACCCTCGGTCACCGACTCCGACGTGAAGGTCCAGGTCGACACGGCTACTCCAGTGTTGGTCTACGGGGCATCCGCCCCTGGTGGTCTAGGGGGCATCCGCCCCTGGTGATCTGCTTTTGGCGAAGGGTCAGGTGAGCTGATGCGGCCTTACCTGCCCGATCACCCTAACTGCTTGCCTGAGCACGCTCATGAATGGCCAGAGACTCGACTACGTCGAGCACCGCGGCGGCGACGCGCGCCTTGTCGGTCAGCGGTACCTCGATGGTCTCGACCTCGGCCGCGCCGGGCCGTCGTACCACGATGAGAACTTGGTTGGTGTCGTGCTCGAACCCCACCTGAGGGGCCGACACGTCGTTGGCCACGATGAGGTCAGCGCCCTTCCGGTTCAGCTTGCCCAGGGCGTTGCTGCGCAGATCCGAGGTCTCTGCGGCGAAGCCGACCAGGATCTGACCCGCCGGCTTGACCGCTCCCAGCCCGGCCAGGATGTCCGGGGTGGGCTCCAACACGATCTGGGGCACACCCTTCTCCTTCTTGATCTTGCCTTCGGCCACCGCCACCGGCCGGAAATCGGCCACCGCCGCGGCCATCACCACCAGCCGGGCGTCGGTGGCGGCGGCCACCATGGCCGCCCGCATCTGTTCAGCCGTCTCCACCCGAACCTGCACTACACCCACTGGAACGGGGCGCTCCACGGTGGTGACCAGGGTGACGGCCGCACCACGGTGGTGGGCCTCGGCGGCCAGGGCGTGGCCCTGTTTGCCCGAGGAGCGGTTCCCGATGAAACGGACCGGGTCGATGGCCTCCCGAGTGCCACCGGAGCTGACCACCACTTTCCAGCCGCGCAGGGCGGACGAGCCCAACAACCGACCCACCGCATCGACCACATCGACGGGTTCTGCCAGGCGCCCCTTGCCAACATCGCCGCCGGCCAAGCGGCCTTCAACCGGAGGCACCATCTGCACGCCCCGGCGGAGCAGCAGTGCCAGGTTGTCCTGCACGGCGGGGTGCTCCCACATTTCCGTGTGCATGGCCGGACAAAGCAACACCGGGGCCCGGGTGGCCAGCAACGTGGCAGTGAGCAGGTCATGAGAGATGCCAGCGGCATAGGTGCCGATCAACCGGGCGGTGGCCGGACACACCAACACCAGATCGGCCTGCTGGCCCAACTTGGTGTGCGGAATGACACTGTCCTCATGCCACAAGCTCGTTTGCACCCGCTCCGAGGCCAGCGCCGAGAAGGTGGTCTCCCCCACAAACCGCAACGCCCCGCGGGTGAGTACTGGCGAGACGTGGGCACCGGCGTCGACGAGTCGCCGGCACACCTCAACAGCCTTGTAGGCGGCGATACCGCCGCTGACCCCGAGAACGATGCGACGACCGGCCAGGCTCGACATGGAAAAGTCGTCCGGGCAGGATTCAGTTCGGGGATTCAGTGCCGGGATCGGTGATTTCGTCCTTGCCGTCCGCTGGCGGACCAGGGTCGGCCGGAGCCGACTCGACCAGGAAGGCATCCTCCGGATCGGCGTCCATGACTTCTTCCGAGACCCGATCCACGGCCACGATTTTGCCGGCGTCGATCTCCTCGAAGGCAATGGACAACGGTTTACGGGCCAGCGAGGTGACCTGGGGAGGCACCATGGCTCCGAGTCCGTCGCCGAGCTGACCGAAATAAGAGTTGATCTGCCGAGCCCGCATGGAGGCGACCGTGACCAGTCGGAACTTCGAGCCAGCCAAGGTGAGCAGCCCCTCGATGGGCGGGTTCATCATGGTGTCGTGGCGATCGACCAAGGGAAACTCCAGTGCATGGCAACGCGAGGATTGCCCGACGCTTCGACAACCGTCTGGTCGCCGACTAAGCAGCAGGACACTATACAGCACCTGCCGCACCTCGACCCGGACCTGAACGACGGGACGCTGCTCAGCCCCCGATCGAGCGACGATTGGCCTCAATGAGGGCCAGAACCTCCGCCGTGGCCCGCTCGACGTCGTCGTTGATGACCACCTGGGCGCCCAGCTCTTTGGACCGGTCGGCTTCGGCTTCGGCTTTGTCCAAACGGGCCTGGATGATGGGCTCGGCGTCGCCTCGGTGACGAAGCCGGGCCTCTTGGGCCGCCCGCGAGGGAGCCTCGATGAAGATGAGCAACGCCTCGGGATAAAGCTGCACAACCTGCGTCGCCCCCTGGACATCGATCTCGAGCAGGAGATCGCAGCCGGGGAGCGCCTCGGGTGTATACCGGCGCCGCCGAGATCCACGTGCGCGACCTCACGACCGGTCAGGATGTTCCGCACCAAATCGTGAACCTCGCCGGCGCGCGACACCTTCGCGTCCTCGCATCAGACATCGCCTCGGCCGGCTACAAAGTCTTCGAAATCCTCCCGGGTGCCGGCGCCGCGTCCACCGACATGGCCGCGAC
>JANPEN010000119.1:0-3225 GCA_031422955.1 Acidimicrobiia bacterium | reverse complement strand
ATCGACGGGTTCCTTGCCCACCAGCGGGCGTTGGGACGCAAGTATCGAAGCGAACACGCCACTCTGCGGCTCCTGGCACGCTTCGCCACGGATCGGGAGATTGAGGCGTTTCTGACTTAACGCGACAGGTGGGGTCGGGTTTCAGACCACAGGGAGCGCTGTCGGGCGGGGTGTTGGGGTTCATCATGGCAGGTGTTTGTTGGTGGTGCCGCGGTGGTGGGCCCGGCGGGCGGTGTCTGCGGCTTGGAGGCCGTCTCGGCGTGCTTGGCGGATCTTGTCGCCGCGGCCTTCGTGTTCGTCGTTGGGGGTGACGTAGCCGACCGCTTCGTGTAGCCGCACGGTGTTGTAGTGGGTTCTTACCCGGTCTAGTTCTGCTCGTAGGACGTCGGGTTCGGTGATGGCGAGCAGGTGGGGGTTCTCCGCTTTGATGTGACCCCACAGGGTTTCAATCCATGCCTGGTCCGTTGGGGTGGACGGTCGCCCGAAGTGCTGGCCGATGGTCACCAACGCCATGAACGCTCTGGTCTCATCGGAGCGCATCTCGGGGCCGTTGTCTGACACGGCCAACAGGATCGGTGCTTGCTGTTCGCCCAGGTCCACGTCCTGGGGTTGGTCGAGACGCCATTCGAGCCCCTCGAGGAGACCTTCCGCGTCTAAAGCGTTCAAGAACAGCACTTTCACCTGGGTTGAGGTCGCTTCGGGGGTGAGGAGGGTCGCGATCCACTTGCGGGATACCACGTCAATGATGCCGTACACGACTGGGGAGGAGGGGCAGGCCATGAAGTGGGTCGCGTCCCAACACCACAGCTGATTGGGTTGCCACTGCACCCAGTCCGGCCACGGTTTCTTCTTCGAACGCGGGGGCCTTGGTGCCCCGGTGAGAACGAGCCCGTTGCGGGTCAGGACCCTGTCCACACTGGAGGGCGAGACAAATACCCGGTCGAGGTAGGAACCGCGGTGGGCGAGTTTGCGGTGGGAGAAATCGACCGGACCCCACAGTTCGAACAGGGCAAGGATCTCAGCTTCCTCCCAGGCGAGCAGACCGTGGATCGGCCTGCCGCCCGGGCTGGCGTCTTGGAGTTGGCCGGCCAGCTGACGGTGTTTCCAACGCCACAGACGGGCCCGGTCCACCTCAAGGAGCCCGCAGACCCGAGACAGCGTCCACCCGCCCGCAACGGCGTCTTGGACCAGGGCCAGTAACGCTGCTTTCACGGTCGAATCGACGCGAGTTGGGATCGGACCGTTCAAGCCCAACTCGTTTTTCCCCGCAACGCCGCCAACTCGATGGCTTGTTCCACAATCGTGGACGCCAGCCGTGCGTTGTCCGCCCGCAACCTGGCCAGCTCGCTGACCTCGGCCCGATCCACCCGGGCCCGCCCCGGCCGTGAGGCTTGCAACGCGGCGATCGCCCCGTCTTTGGCGACCTTGCGCAAGGTCATGATCGTCGTGCGATCCACCCCGGCCTCCGCCGCCGCGGCCACCGTAGTGATCTGCCCCGTCAACATCCGCAACCACAAATCGTATTTCTGTTCCGCTGACAACAAACGCTTCGCACGCCGGGGCACCGGACCATCTATCTGAGCCACAGGTCAAAGACCTTCCTAGAAAGGCCCGACAGCCTCCCAGCTGTGGTCTGAAAGAAACCGGATCCTGTCGCGCGAAGTCAGATGCAACCCAGCGCGAAGGTGGCGTTGGTCGTGAAGTTGTCGCATTGTTCGCAGATGTTGGCGTAGGGGCAGGCGCCGGCAGCATGTTCTCGGGTGCAGTAGCCGTGCGCGACGCGGGTTTTGAGCATCTCGGCTCGGAGCCACTGCCCTCGTTCGGGTGCGACGGGCGGTTGGCCGGCGGGGACGAGGGGGATGCGGCGTCGGAGCTTGCCGATTGATTCGTCGTAGGCTCGGCGGACGTGGGCGAGGCGAGGGTGGCGTAGCGCATGGTCATGTTCGGGCTTTGATGGCCGAGCAGTGCCATGAGGGCTTGGAGGGACATCCCGGCGTTGGAACTCGGTGGCCCAGGTGTGGCGGAGCTGGTGGGGAACGACACGGATTGGTTTGTTGTCGGGACCGAGAAGCCCGGTGGAGTTGGCGGCGGCGGCAAGTCCGCGGCGGAGCCGTTCTGGATGCGGTCGGCGGCCGCGTTCGACGAAGTGTGCGTCGACACGTTTCTGCCCGACATGCCCGAGCGTGGCCGGGAAGGCGGGATCGTCGGCCCGGCTGTCGCCGTCGCTGACGGCGCACCGGCCGATGTCCGGCTGTTCGGGGCGATGGGGCGCCGCGAGTGAGTCCGTTGGAGGACTCGCTGCGGGCGCTCGCCCATCCGGGCCGGCGAGCGATGCTCGAGTTGGTCTTCGATCGGGAACGTCCCGCGACCGAATTGGCCGACGCTGCGGGGTTGTCGAAGTCTGCGGCGAGCCAGCATCTGAAGTTGTTGCGCGACGCCGGGCTCGTGAACGTGCGGGTCGATGCGAACCGCCGTCTCTACCGCGCCGATCTCGAGCGGGTGGCTGAGGTCGCGGCGCGCCTCGACGAGTTCTGGGCATCACCGCTCGCCAAGCTCAAAGCTGCCGCCGAGGCCGACCACGCCCACTCGCCCGCGGCGCGGACACGGAAATCGTCGTGAAGCTCGTCGTCCAGGAGCTCACCATCGCGGCGCCGCCGCGGGTCGTGTTCGCGTTCCTCGTCGATCCCGAACGGTTCGTGGAGTGGATGGCCGAAGCCGCCATCCTCGACCCCGTCCCGGGCGGTGAGATCCGCTGGACGCACGTTAACGGCGACACGTGTTCGGGTGTCTACGTCGAGATCGTCCCCGACCGGCGCGTCGTGTTCACCTACGGCTGGGAACGTTCCGAGGTCGAGATCCCGCCGGGGTCGACCACCGTCGAGATCGACCTCCACGCCGAAGGTCCCGACGCCACGCGACTCCGGCTTGTGCACCGCGGCCTCCACGACCTGGCAGCCGACGCGCACAACGGCGGCTGGACCCACTACCTCGCCCGCTTGCGTGGGGGCGTCGGAGGACCGACCGCCCGGGCCTGATCCGTTCGTCGACCAGCGCGTTCCGACGCCAGAGGAGCTTCAACGATGACGGATGTGTCTGCGCACGAGGCCCGGTTCTGGGCTCTCGCTGAACCGTTGCTGGCTGAGCGACCGGGCGTGACCCGCTCGACGATGATGGGACTTCCGTGCCTGCGCGTCGGCGGCGCGTTCTTCGCCTCGTGGGACCGTA
>JANPEN010000118.1:0-8815 GCA_031422955.1 Acidimicrobiia bacterium | reverse complement strand
CGTACATGATGCCGATCTTCTTGTGGTCAACGGTGGTGACCCAGGCTCGCCAACCGGTCTTGGAGCTGGGCCGGGCCAACACGCCCAGATCGACGGCGTGGCCATTGCCCTCTCCGGCAGTGAGAGCGAGCGGTTCTCGTTCGACGATGGCCATGATGGCGGGTCCTTCGCAGTCCTTCGTTCGGATCGGGCAGTTGCTCAGGCGCGGGTGGCGCCGAGAGTGGACAGGTAGGCGACGAGGTCATCGATCTGATCCTCGGTGAGGGGCAACTTGGGCATACCCCGCCCGTAAAGATTTCCCCGGGTCGGGTCTGGAGCCATCGGCTTGTAGTCCTGCGGGTTGCGGATCCAACCCTCCAGGTTGTTGCGGTTCAACTCGCCGGTTTCCACGCTGCGGAGCTCGTAGAGACCACCCACGAAGATGTAGCGGCTCATGAGGTGCGTCAGGTTGGGAGCCGCACCGGAAACCTGGGCGGCCCCTGCGTAGGGGGTGGCCCCCACCCAACAGGTGTTCTCGGCAGGGTCATAGGCTTTAAGTTCAGTGATGGGCGTGCAATCGGGCCCGTTGATGCCCTCGACCAGGTGGCAGGAGGCGCACTGACCGGCGAAGGTCTCCAGCCCTCGCCGAGCGGCGCTGCCTTCCTCGGGAAGAACCGCTTTGGTCTGCTGATCCTCGACCCAGGCTTGGAACTGGTCGGGGGTCCTAGCGTCGACCAGCATGCGCATGTAGCCGTGGGAAAGACCACAGAACTCCGTGCACTGGCCCAAGAAGCGTCCGGGGTTGTCCGCTTGCATCCACAGCGGGTGTTCCCGCCCTGGCGCCGCGTCTTTCTTGCCGTTGAGGGCGGGGATCCAGAAACTGTGGATGACGTCGCGTGAGGTCAGGGTGAGCTGCACGGTCTCACCAGAGGGGATGACCATCTCGTTGGCCGTCTCGAAATCGATGGTGCCGTCGCGGCCCAGGTCGTATTCGAAGGACCACCACCACTGGTGGCCGACCACGGTGATCTCAAACGCTTCGGTGCTCCTGCCGCCCTTGTTGGACAGATCGACCATGGTGTACACGGTCATGGCCGCTACCACGGCCATAATGGCCGCCGGCCCGATGGTCCAGCCCAACTCGAGCTTGGTGTTGCCGTGGATCTGGGGCGGGAACACATCGTCCTCACCCGGACGGCGGCGATACTTCCTGGCTACGTACAACACGCCGGCGTTGATCAAGACAAAGACAATCCCGGCCACCACGAAGACAGGGACCACCAGATTGTGGATGGTGCTAGAGGCCTCACCCTTGGGGTCGAGGGTCGTGAGGGGTCGACCGCTATCACTGCAGCCGGCCAAAACCACCAAGCCGAGGCCGAGCACTGCGGGCCACAGGAGCCTGAGCCTGCCCGTGTCTTTGGTTGTCGGCGACATCATCCTCTTTTCATCCTCGCCCCGGCCCGAGCCACGCCCCATCGCCTTCGTCGATCCGTCCCCGACATGCACCGCGTCAGTCTGTCGACGCGACTCCCCGCTCGCCAACTGAAGCTCGGCCACGTTGGGGTCACTCACCACCGTGATCGGTTTCCTTGGCCTCGGCGCCGTCCGCAGTGGCCACGGTGGTGGTGGTGGCGTAGACCCGGCCACCGATCCCACCCTCACCGGGCACCGTGGTCTCCTCGGACTCGTCATGGAACTCCCGCTCCCCCGCGACCATCCCCAAGATGCCTCCGGCCAACACCGCCACCGCGGCCAGCGCCACCACCGCTCCGAGCACGTTCTTGGAAGCCTTGGGCACCATGGACATCCCGATGGCGACCACGAAGATCACAGCGGCGATGCCCATGAACAACCACGTGGCCGAGAGGCGGGAGACCGAAAGGAAGACCCGGCTGATCCCCAGGGCGACGAACCCGGCGACGATGGCGCCGAACAGGGGCACCTCGATGGGGTTCATCAGCTTGCTGCGCAGGGAGGCGTTGAGAGCTGGGTCGCCGCTGGCCCGATCCGCCCAGGCGTACATGGCCCATTCCAAGATGGCCACGCCCAGCAGGGCCGAGCCGGCCAACAGGAACCAACCCGAGGTGGCGATACCGATGGCGATGACCGCCAGCGCGAAGGCAGCCACCGGGGCCCAGAAGTTGTTCGACACCACCGGCCGCAGCGGCGGGGCAGCACTGAGCCCGGCAACTTCAGCCACTGCTTTTTCGTCAGCGTCGCGGAAGGCGACCATGAACGAGCCCACCGTGGTGGATACGGCCGAGCCGCCCAGCAGAATGCCGTAACCGACATGGTCGCCCACCCCGCCCTTGTAACCCAAGGTCAGTGCGCCCTGCAGCTGGAAGTACATGTCGCCCATGTGGCCGGGGAACAGACTCCAATCCACTCCCCCGCTGGTCCAGCCGTAGAGCACGGCTGCGATCAGCAGCACGAAACCCAGACCGAAATAGAACTTGGCCCCCGTCGTGATCATCTCTGTCCAGCCTCGTTACTTGGTGATGTACACGGCGTACCAGATGACCGCGTAGACGCCGACGGTGATGTACCAGTAGATGCCGACGGCGGTAATCCCATCGGGGATGCGCCGGAAGTTGCCCGAGAGCGCCCGGAACGACATCAAAGCGAAGAAGACCAGCCCGGCCAAGACCATGGCGAGATGGCCACCGGAGATAGCCCAGAACAACACTCCTTGGCCCTGGGGAGCGTTGACCGGTATCTCGCTCAACGTGAACAGGTAGGAGGCCTGGACCACGTAGGCGAAGGCCATGAGGGTGGTAATGGCGAGAGCGATGTAGGCGTTCTGCTTGTCGTCCCGGCGCAGGGCCCAGGCCGCCCAGGCCAGGGTCACGCAGGACATGAGCAGGGTGAAGAACATCATGTTGGGCTGGGGCAGGGGGATTTGTGAGCCCCGCGGCAGCCAGGTCTCGCCCTGGTTGAGCACGTCGGAACGCCGGGCCAGGTAGATCGACACCATGGTGAAGATGGTCATGGCCCCAGCCGTTCCGGCCAGGGCGGCGCCGACCAGCAGGGTACGCGGTCGAGGCACCGGGGGCGGGGGAATGGGCAAGGACAACGCGCCGCTCTGGTGGGGGACCACGCTGGCCATCAGACGTTCTCCTTGGCCGCAGCCTCACGCGCGTCGAGCAGGGGGGCGGGACTGGTCACAGCCATGACCGGCCCATTGAAGTTCCCGAAAGGTGGGGGCGAGGCAGTGGTCCATTCCAGGGTGTGACCACCCCAAGGATCAGCGTCGGCCCTGGGGCTGCGGCGCAGCATGGCTGGCAGCATGGCCAGCACCATCAGGGCCACCGCCAGGGCTAACAAACCCGCACCGATACTCGAGAGCAGGGCGCCGAGCTCCGCTCCGCTTTCGACCACCTCGGAGACACCGCCTGGCGGGGTTGGGCGCTGCCCGTTGGCCCCTGCGATCAGGTCGCCCACCCCGAAGAGGGCCCCTCCGGCCAAAAGCAGCGGAACCAGCAGGCGACCCAACGGCTCCGCCACCCGGTGGCCCCAGATCTTCGGCCCCCAATAGAACAGCCCCGCCCCCACCCCGCAGATGGCGGCGACCACGCTCAGCTTCTCGACCCCCGCTCCCCAACGGGTGTAGGCCAAGTCGAGCGGCTCGATGGCGTAGGCGCCGGCGGCCAGGGCCGCCGCAATGAGGGTGAGGAGCCCGACCACGCCCAGCAGCACGGCCGAGTTGAGGCGGATCCGACCCCGGCGGATGGTGTCGGCCCAGCCGCCCAGCAGGACCAGCAAGGGCAGCACCAACACGACGCTGCCGACGACGAACAACGCCTGGTGGACCAGGTCGGGGTTGAAGGCGGTCTGGGCGTAGGCCCCAAAGGTGAGCACCCCGAAGGCCCCAATGGCCCCGAGCACGACGCCGTGGCGACCGTGACGCAACCGGGCGGCTACCGGCACGGCGTCCCCGACGATGCCCAACACGGGAAGCGCAAAGCTCAATACCGCCGGTTGGGCGAAGATCCACGAGAGCTGCGCCCAGCGGTTGGCCCCATCGCCGTAGAGCACGGCCGCATTGTCGGCGTCCACATAAACGATGATCAGGTTGCCCACTAACGCGGCCAGGTTGAAGAGCCACAGGCTGCAGGCCACCAACATGGCCCACGAGAACGCCGGTACCCGCAACAAGGTCATGCCGGGGGCCCTGGCGGTGGCCACGGTGGTGATCACGCACACGAAACCCACGGCCAAAGCGGCGATGACCATGACCCACGAGACCAAGAACAGCACCTCGGCCTCGTCGTTGCCGCCGACAGGACCGCCGTCGGCCAGGTAGGCGCCGATCAGGACCCCGCCGCCCAGCAGCCACCCCCAGAACGAAGCGGCGGCCGCTCGAGGGAAGGCCACCGTGGCCGAACCGACCTGGAGGGGGACGACGAACAGGGCCAGGCCAAGCAGGGCGGGGATGACCCCGAGGAAGAACAACCCCACATGGGAGAGGGTCTCGGTCTGGAAATAGGAGTTAGCCGCCAACGGGCCCAAGCCCGACGCGTCGACTCCTTCGGCGGACACCACCGTGGTGATAATCAGGAAGGCGACGAGCGAGACCAGCGAACAGCCCAGGTAGAGCCGGCCGACCGTCTTGTGATCGGAGGTGGCCAGCACGCCCGGCAGCCCGCTGGGGGCGGCACGAGGCAGGACGAGAGGTTGGCTAAACCCAGGGGCCGCGAGAGCAGGGGCGTCCTCCGGTTTGGCATCGGTCACGGTCATGGGCGGTTACTGGCCTCTCCCACCGCGCCCGGTGTCGCCGGGGGGGCGTCTGCGAGCGCGCTGATCGGGGTTGTCATTCGACGGGGGACTCTAACCGCACCGCGGTGGTGGGTTCGAACCAGCAACGGACCCAGCCGGTAGGGGCTCACAAACCGCTGCGCACGAGCTCGTCAGCCACCATGACCAGGAAGACCACGGTGAGGTAGGTGATGGAGAAACTGAAAACCCGCATGGCCCCTTCGGCGGAGCGGGAGCGATGCAACCGCACCGTTAAACCCAAGAAGGCTGCTCCCGCCACGATGGCGGTGAGGTGGTAGATGATCCCCATCGAGGCGGCCACCCCGAAACCGGTGGCACAGACCAGGGTCAGCACGGTGTAGACGACCATTTGGCGCGAGGTCTGCTCCAGGCTGGCCACCGCCGGCAACATGGGGACTGACGCGGCTTGGTAGTCGGTGCGGTACTTGATGGCCAGGGCCCAGAAATGGGGCGGTGTCCAGAAAAAGACCAGGGCGAAGAGCACCAGCGCCGGCCAGCCCACCGTGTTCGTCGCCGCCGACCAGCCGATGAGTACCGGCGCCGCTCCGGCTGCCCCGCCGATGACGATGTTCTGGGTCGATCGGCGCTTGAGCCAGAGGGTGTACACGAACACATAGAAGCAGCAGGCCCCGACGGCTAAAACCGCGCTGAGCAGGTTGACCAAACCCCATAGCCACAGGAACGCCACTGCCTCGATGCCCAGGGCGAAGGTGAGGGCCTGGCGCGGGGTGAGTTCCCCGGTGACCAGTGGGCGACCTTGGGTGCGCTGCATCAGCCGGTCGATGTCGCGGTCGACGTACATGTTGATGGCGTTGGCCCCGCCGGCGGAAAGGGTGCCACCAATCACCGTCGCCGCCATCAACCACACCGAAGGCAAACCGTGAGAGGCCACCACCATGGTGGGCACGGTGGTGATAAGCAGCAGTTCAATGATGCGAGGCTTGGTGAGCGCAACGTAGGCCAGCGTCTTGGGCCGAGTGTGGGTCGCGGACTGCAGAAGCACGAGACGGGATCGTAGAGGCTGAGCCGGGCTGGGGTGCACTCGGCCTTCGCCTTCTGCGTCCTAGGACCCAACCGATACCGTCATGCACGATGCGCGCACGACGAGCGGTGTCTCCTACGAGCTTTCGCCGCATGGCTTGGGCAACCCTGGCTGCCCAAGTGGCCATCGTCGTCACCGGCGCGGGGGTGCGCCTGACCGGTTCGGGGTTGGGTTGCACCGACTGGCCGGGCTGCCAGCAGGACCAACTGGTCCCCGCCTGGAGCTTTCACCCCTGGGTGGAGTTCGGCAATCGGTTGGTTTCCTTCGCGGTGGTGGCCGCCGCCGGGGTGGCCGTGCTCGGGGCCCGCCGCCGGCGCCCGTATCGGGCCGCCCTGGTTCGGCTGAGCTGGGGTCAGGTCGGTGGGGTGATCGCCCAAGCGCTGGTCGGAGCGGTGCTGGTTCGCCTGGAGCTCGATCCTCGCCTGACCTTGGCGCACTTCGTGCTGTCCCTTGTCCTCATCGCCGACGCGACGGCCCTCGTCCACCTCAGCGGAGCCGACGTGGCGCCGGCGCCCTCCGAGCCGGCCGCGCCACCGTTGGGGACCGGTTTACGGGCCGTCGTCTGGCTGCTGAGCGCAGCGGTGGTGGTGCTGGTGGGCACGGGTACCGTGGTCACGGGCAGTGGACCCCACGGGGGCGACGAGCGGGCCGAGCGGTTCGACTACACGCTGCGCAGCGTGGCTCGGCTCCACGCCGGGGCCTTGTGGCTGTTTGCCGCGGTCCTGGTAGTGGTGGCCGTGATGGTGTGGCGTCAGGGCCCTCGGGCCAGCCGCCTGCGGCCCCCACTCAACGCCCTGCTGGCGCTGACCGGCGCCCAAGCGGTGCTCGGCTACCTGCAGTACGCACTGGGCGTGCCGGCCGGTCTGGTTGCCTTGCATGTGCTGGGCTCGACGCTGGTGTGGGCATGCACCGTCGCTCTGCTGTTGGCCGCGGTGATCCCCACCTCGGAGCCGAGCGCCGTTGTCGCGGAAGACCACCCCGTCACCAGATCGGGGCCGGTACTCTCGGCAAGATGATCGGCGGGATGAGCACGCCAACAACCGCCGCCCCGGCCCCATGGGCTACGGCTAGGGCAGCGGGAGCAGCTACCGCGCCGGCGCCGGTGGAGGTCGAGGAGCCGACCACTGACGTCGTGGTTGACCAGGACCGGCCTTGGGTGGTCATCGTGTGGAACGACCCCATCAACCTGATGCAATACGTCACCATGATCCTGCAGAAGCTGTTCGGCTTCAGTAAGGAAAAAGCTCATCGGCTGATGATGGACGTACATCTCAAGGGCAAGGCGGTGGTGTCCACCGGCCCGAGGGACAAAGCGGAGCTCGATGTTTTCCGCCTCCACGAGCACGGCCTGTGGGCCACCATGCAACAGGACTGAGCTGCGCCGGTGATCTTTCGTTCCAAACCGCCCATCCGTCGGACCAACAAAGGCGCAGTGGAGCTCGATCTGGGCCGCGAGGAACGCGACGTTTTGGAGTTGCTTACCCGCCAGCTAGGCGAGCGTCTGAACGAGGGACCCGATGACCCCGACCTGCGCCGCCTGTATCCCACCGCCTACCACCAGGATCCCGAACGCGACGCCGAGTACCAGATCCTGGCCCGCTCGGAGCTGACCGACGCCCGCATGGCCAGTCTGGCCCTAATGCGGGACAGCCTCTACGGACAGCAGCTCAGCGACGAGCAGCTCCAAGCCTGGCTGACCACCGTGAACCAGCTCCGCCTGGTGCTGGGCACTCGCCTCGATATCGGCGAGGAGGACGACAATCTCGACGACTTCGATGATCCGTCGGGGGAACGCATGATCTACCACTGGTTGACCTTCATCCTCAGCCTCATCCTCGACGCCACCCGGATTTGAGCCCGCCGCTGGGCTCGGAGCTATCGCTGTGTGCTGGGGCCGACGGCCTGCTAGCTTTTTCGGCGTCCTGGCCCCCATCGTCCAGCGGCCTAGGACGCCGCCCTTTCAAGGCGGCAACACGGGTTCGAATCCCGTTGGGGGTGCGCTGCGAGGCTCAGTTGGGCTACACTGCCCAAGCCTCACATTGGTCCCGTGGTGCAGTTTGGAGTGCACGCCGGCCTGTCAAGCCGGAGGCCGCGGGTTCAAATCCCGTCGGGACCGCCCCGCCGCTCGCCCTTCGGGGCGGGAGGTCATTTGGTCGGGTAGCTCAGTAGGCAGAGCACGCGCCTGAAAAGCGCGGGGTCACCGGATCGACGCCGGTCCCGACCACCGAGAAGGACCTGCTCAGCGCCCCTGCGGGGGCGCTGTTTAGTTTCCGGACCGGCCCGCGTCCCGCGAAAATCCCGCGAGCGAAATCGCCGGCGGGGGCGGATTGGGTGTGGCCCGACGGGCCATCTCGTCGAGTCGATCCGCGATCAGCTCGGCTTGGCCGGGCATGAGGTGGCCGTAGCGGTCGAGGGTGAGCGCCGCGGAGGAGTGGCCGAGCATGCGCTGCAGCACCTTCACATCGGCACCGGCGGCGATGGCCAGCGAGGCGCAGGTGTGGCGCAGATCGTGAAACCGCAGCGGTGACAATCCGGCATCTTGCACTGCCGGTGACCACGCTCTGCGGCGAAAGTTCTCGAGGCGGAGGTAGCCGCCCTCGGGGGCCGGGAACACGATTCCCTCCCGGCCTGGCTCGGCGAACCGGCTCAGATGGTTGTCGAGCGCCTCGTGGACGATGCCGGGGATGGACACGGCTCGGCGGCCGGCGGCGCTTTTCGGTGCACTCACGTCGAAGCCACCGTCGATCCACTGCACCTGTTCGAGGACCGACAAGCGGCGGTGCAGCAGGTCGACACGGTGGCGACGCAGCCCGATGAGCTCGCCGGCGCGGAGGCCGCAATAGGCGGCGACGAGCACCATCGCTTGGTAGCGCTGGTCGATGGCAGTCACGAGGGTCGCCACGTCGTCGTGGCTCAGGAACCGCATCTCCTCGGTGCCGGGCCGGGGCGGCTTGACGCCGGAAAGCGGGTTGCGCCCGAGGAGCTCGTCGGCGACCGCCGCGCTGAGGATCCGAT
>JANPEN010000117.1:0-9158 GCA_031422955.1 Acidimicrobiia bacterium | reverse complement strand
GCGGTGAAGCCGAGCGCCTTGCGACCGATCCGCTGCTCGATGATCTTGTCGAGGCCCGCGAACGCGCCACCGACGATGAACAGCACGTTGGTGGTGTCGATCTGGATGAACTCCTGGTGGGGATGCTTGCGCCCGCCTTGGGGGGGAACTGAAGCGGTGGTGCCCTCCAGGATCTTCAACAGCGCCTGTTGCACCCCCTCCCCCGACACGTCACGGGTGATGGAGGGGTTCTCGGACTTGCGGGCGATCTTGTCGATCTCATCGATGTAGATGATGCCCGTCTCAGCCTTTTTGACGTCGTAGTCGGCGGCCTGGATGAGCTTGAGCAGGATGTTCTCCACGTCCTCACCGACGTAGCCGGCCTCGGTCAGGGCGGTGGCGTCAGCGATAGCGAAGGGCACATTCAACATGCGGGCCAGGGTCTGGGCCAACAGCGTCTTGCCACAGCCGGTGGGGCCAATAAGGAGAATGTTGGACTTCTGCAGCTCCACGTCGTCGTTGTTGGTGGCGCCGAACTGGACCCGCTTGTAGTGGTTGTAGACCGCCACCGACAGAATCTTCTTGGCGTGGTCCTGGCCGATGATGTAGTCGTCCAGGAACGAATAGATCTCACGCGGCTTGGGCAACTCGTCGAAACGCACCTCGGACTGGGCCGAGAGCTCTTCCTCGATGATCTCGTTGCAAAGGTCGATGCACTCGTCGCAGATGTAGACCCCTGGGCCCGCGATGAGCTTCTTGACCTGCTTCTGCGACTTGCCGCAGAACGAGCACTTGAGGAGCTCAGTGCCCTCCCCGAATTTCGCCACCCCGGTCTCCTCGTGAATCGTGCTTCGTGGCCGCGTACGGGCCGGTGTTAGGCTTGGCGCCCGATCAGCGGATCGGACCGGTGCGGTCCACCAAGTCGCGTGACGTCAAGATGTCATCCACCACGCCGTATTCCTTGGCCATCTGCGCGGTCATGACGAAATCTCGGTCGGTGTCCTTGCGGATCTTCTCCACCGTTTGGCCGGTGTGGTGAGCGAGGATCTCTTCCAACTGCAGCTTCAAGCGCATGATCTCGGTGGCCACAATCTCGATGTCGGCCGCTTGGGCGTAACCGGATTGACCGTGGGGCTGGTGGATGATCACGCGTGCGTGAGGCAGCGCCAATCGCTTGCCCTTGGTCCCCGCCGCCAGCAGCACCGCAGCCGCGGAGGCGGCCTGGCCGAAGCAGATGGTGGATACCTCGGGGCGGATGTACATCATCGTGTCGTAGATGGCGAACAGCGCGTTGATGTCGCCGCCCGGACTGTTGATGTAGAGGTTGATGTCCTTGTCGGGGTTCTCCGACTCCAAGTGCAGCAACTGGGCGCAGACCAGGTTCCCGATGGTGTCATCGATGGGGGTGCCCAAGAAGATGATCGACTCCTTGAGCAAGCGGGAGTAGAGATCGAAGGCGCGCTCACCTCGGTTGGTCTGCTCAACTACGGTGGGTACGAGGTAGCCCATCATCCGTACGTCGTATGCGCTGCCAACGGCCACCTCGGCGAGACGGGCTCCCGGATCTCTGGTCACGACGCGTCCTCTCCCGGTTCACCCGGCTGATCAGTCTCGTTCACGGTCTCGGTCTCGGTCTTAACGGTAGTGGCGTCTTCGGGCCCGCCGGGAGCCAGCGGGGCCCGGGAAGGGTCGTCCTGGGAAAGTTCGAGGGCGGCCCGATCAACGGGGTTTCCGTCCTCATCGAGGATAGCGACCCGTTTCAGCAGCCAGTCGAGCGCTTTGGCTTTCTTGATGTCCGAGCGTACCGCCGGCATCTGGCCTGCGTGCACGAAGTTGTGGCGGAGCTCATCGGCCTCACCCCCGAACCGGCGGGCCAGCTCGGCGAAGTGGTTGTCGAGGTCCTCGGCGGAGATCTCGAAACCCTCGCTTTCAGCTACCGCCCGCAGGGCCAGATCCACCTTGACGGCATGCTCGGAGGCCGAACGGTGTTCCAGTACCAGATCGTCGGGCGACTGCCCGGTGAGCTGCAGGTAGCGGTTGAGGTCCATGCCCTGGGACCGCATGCGCTGATCCAGGTTATTGAGCCGGGCGCCCAGCTCGTTTTGCACCAGCGCCGCGGGGATCTCATCGGTGACCAGTGCCACCAGCGCCTCCGCCGTTTTCTGCTGCATGGCCATGTTGGCCGCCACGATCTTCTGGCGGGCCAACTGCGTGCGGAAGGCGTCGCGCATGACCTCCACCGTGGCGTGCTCGGTAATCTCCGCCACCCACCCGTCGGTCAGCTCGGGCAGGATCCGACCCCGCACCTCGTGCAGCACGATGCTGAAGTGCAGGCCCGCCTCGCCCTCCTCGGGGTGCTCGGCGTCGAACTCCAGCGTCTGGCCGGCGGTGGCACCGCGCAGCTTCTCGTCGATCTCGGCCACGACGCCGCCCGTGCCGACCTCGTAGAGATAATCGGTGGCGGTAAGACCGCCCACGGCGACGTCGTCTTGGAAGCCGTTTATGTCGATCATGACCTGGTCGCCGTCGGCGGCGGGGCGATCCTGGGCTTGGTACTCGCCGTGTTGCACCCTCAAGCGCTCCACCCTGGCCTCGACCTCAGCCTCGTCGGCGTGGGGCGAGGGGATGGTCACCTCCAGGGTGTCGTAGCCGGTGAGGGTCAACAACGGACGGGTTTCCACGACCGCCTCGAAGGCGACGGGTCCTTCATCGGCTCCGGCGGTGATCTCCAGCTCGGGAGCGGCGATGACGTCGACCTCGTGCTCCTTGACCGCCTCGGCGTAGTACTCCCGTAGCGATTCGCGTAACGCGTCCTGCCGGGCGACACCGAGGCCCAGCCGGGCCTCCAGCACTTTCCGGGGCGCTTTTCCTGGCCGGAAGCCGGGCATGCGCACCTGTTGGGCCAATCGACGGAAGGCCGCTTCGACTTGATGATCGATCTCGGCGGCCTCCACCTCGATCAACAACTTGACCTTGTTTCCCTCGAGGGTCTCCACCGTGCTCTTCACAGGTGAGGCAGTGTAGTGAGCGCACCCGGAATTAGCGGGCCATACCCAACCGGGCCCGACGCACGGCCCAGAAACCGACCACGGTAGCGGCATAGGCGATGAGGTTGTAGGCCAGGTGCAGCCGGGTGTCACTCACGTTAAGGGCACGGTCCCCGATACCGGGGCACGGGCAGCCATGGTTGCGGATGACGTTGGCGATGATCACCGCGTGCTCGGTCATGTGCCAGGCCTCCAGGCCGACCCCACCCAGCACGAAACCCAGCCAGGCCCCGCGCGGTAGCGACCGGGCGCCGGCAGGGGTCATTAGCTGCATCCCGAGGGCCAGCACGCACAACGACAGCAGAAAGGCGGTGTTGAAACCGAGGTGCAGCCATTCCTCGGTTCCGTTGAAGTTGACCACGTAGCCCAACAGGCCGAAGGCATCGTCCTCGGGCACCCCGAAGACCTCGACCTGGAGCAACTGGATGATGTGTTCGATCAGATGAGCGCCTTGTACCACCACGACGGCGACGAAGAAGCGGAACATCTTCGAGGGCGATGAGGTGTCGGTGGTCCGATGCCGCAGCCTCGGCGGTCCATGCGAAGCGAGCGAGTTCGTTGACGTAATCACTTCGGTGCCTCCTCCGGAACGTTCTCATGATGGATCGCGCCGGGAAGGGCCCCTCCCCCCCTCCCGACCCGGTCATTCCCGCCGCGCCGGCCGTCACCGACGGCTCGCGGCTGGATGGATCAGCGGCTGATCAGATCAGAGCGGGTCGCAACGGTTCGGCCCGTTCGGGAAGTCGAACGGATCACCGAAGGAGCTGCGTGGGTTGATGGTGAACGTTCCGGCCACCCGGTTGTCCACAATGTCCGCCTCGAAGCCGTTGTCCAGGCTGATCGGACCCTTTCCCCCCAGCTCGAAGGCGTCGGTCATCTCGCCGGTGTAAACCAACGGGCTGGCCACCGAGTTCGTGACACTGAGTTCGTTGTCGTACTCCCAGCGGTAGCGGTTACCGGCCTGATCGGTGGCACGGCCTCGGGCACGATCGTCGAACTCCTCGGTACGCACCCCGTTGGCGGCGAGGCTCACGGTCAGCCGCGACACCAGGGTGCCGCTGCCGTTAATGGTCGTGCCGGCCGGCAGCAAATCGCACTGAGCCTTCGTCAAGGTCCAGCTCACCTCCCGGCGGGTCACCTCCACGTGGTTAGCTCGGTCTCCGCCGCCCTGCTCGTCATCGTGCGCCGCGGCTGGGTCCGCCAGCGCCCCGCTCATTGCTGCCGCGGCCAACACCGCCGCACCCAACCGCTTGGATTTTCTCATGGCATCTTCCCCTTTGTTGCGTTCAGCGGCGGTTCGACTTCACCGCTGGCCCAGCGTTTCGCCGTTGCGATGCATTGGTACCAAGGAGAGCTTTCAAATTCATTTCAAGAACGGATCACCCCCGGAGTCCGACCAGCCCCCGCCTGAAACGGGCCAGATAACGGCTTTTCAGGCGGTTTCTGGTCGATCGAGCCGTTTGCCGTCGACGATGAGCCAGGCGCGGGGACCAGCCGGGCGCAGCACGAAACGGAAACGGGCGGGTTGCTGCACCGCGGTGGACGCTCCGGTCGCGACATACCCTTCGGTATCCACGGCCAGGAGCGACCCGGCCTGACCGCCCAGGCGAACCACGTGCAGATGCATGGCGGTGATGGTGTGCTGGATCACCCCACCGTTGGCGACGCGGTCCACGGTCTGGAGGCGTTGGTCCATAGCGGCGAGGCGGGCCCCATGATCCACGGCCCGCAACAGCGCCGGATCTCTGCTTCGTAGCGCCTCAGCTTCCACCGCCAGACCAACCAGCAACGATCTCGCCACCCGCTCGGCGCCCGCCCCACCCAGCGAGGCGTCGAAACGGGCCACCGCCGGGTCGGTCGTGATGATTGGTAGCGCCGCCAGGTGCGGGTCGGGGTCGAGGTCGAGCCCGGCCAACAACACCGCCCGGTCCACTACGCGGGACGCCTCGATGCCCGAGTAGATCTGGCGGGCGGGCCGGCCCGCGGTCACCAAAGCGAGCACTGTCATCCCCACCACTATCGGCAGGGCGGCGCCGACCAGCATCGGGGAGGGCACAACCCGGGCGACCGCAGCACTTCGAGTCGGCGCACTGCCTCCAGCCGGCCTACGCGCCCCGCGGGCGGACAGTGCCGCGACACCCACCGCTCGGAGCGCGCACACGATGGCGAGGGCGGCGAAGAGGGCGACCTTGGTGGCGAACTCGCTGCGGTAGGGGGCCATCAGAAACAGGGCCAGCAAGGCGACACCTCCCCCGAAAACGGCCCGATGCGGCGCCGACTGGGGGGCGGTCCTGGGGTCGGTGATCATGAAGAACAGGAACACCAGGATCTCCGGCGAGGTCATCAACAGCCACCAGAAGCCGCCGTCACAGACCGGCCGGGACGACCAATTGGTGGTGATGCAATGACCCGAGCCGGCCAGCACCCCGCTTCCCGCCGCCAGGGTGACCCAGAAGGCCGCGGCCAGGGGGAACAGGCCCAGACGGGCGACGATGAGCAGCCCCCCGGCGAGGATGACGGCGTAGGCCAGCGTCATGGCCGCTCCCCCGGGGGCCCACCACAAATCGAGCGGCTCGACCCGGTCCGAACCCAGTAGCAGGAACACCGCCAGCAATCCAAGGTTGGAAGGGTTGAAGACCTGACCGCCGCCGAAGCGGATCACGTACTTGCTGGCCAACGAGACCACACTGACGCCTGCGAAGAGATACCAACGGCTCCAGGACCAATGATCGATGTCGTTGGCCGCATCCGGTCCGCTGATCCGCAGGATGAGACCGACGCCGCTGCCGGTGAGGATGGCGCTGGCCGGCCAGCTGATGCGGTGCCGGCGCCAGAACGTGAGACCCACCTCCAGCGCCGCGCTGGCCCCGATGGCGCACAGGATTTGGGGCACCGACACCCGAAAATCCAACGCCACCTGACCCAAGACGTGCAGGGTGAGCACGACCAGGGAGGTGTGCAGCCTGGCGTCGCGCCAACTCGGCAGGTCGACCGGGTAGCGCGTGGCGCCAAGGCGCAGCGAACGCTCACGTCGGCTCGTTGCTGTTCGGCCCTCGGCGAGGGTCGCCATCGGCACGCTCAATCGAGGATGCGCAGGTCGAACTCGACCCGCCAGCAGGGGCCGGGCTCGTTGGTGCCATCGGCGAAAAGAGACGTGTTGGTGGCGATCAACTGCTGGGTCTGCTGGCCGGTGGCACCGAGGAACTCGCCGGTGCCCCCGATGACAGCCCGGGTGGCGCGCTGGGTGCGGTCGACGGTGCCCTCAAGGCCGGCGGTGGCCAACGTGTTGGTCGGGAACAGCGCCTCAGGGGTGATGGTACCGAACACGAAATCCTGGTGAGTGGTGGTGTGCGGTTCGGGGCGGACGGCGTCGATGATCACCGAGCCCCGGCAGAACCATCGCCCCAGGGAGCCCTCGGGCACCGGACGGAAGCCGTCGCCCAGAATGGTTCCCTCGGGGTAAATCCAACCCTCCACCACGAACGGTGCCCGGAAGTCCCCGTCAGTGGCTGGGTTCGACTTGACCGCTTCTCGCCAGAGCTCCGCCAAACAGGCCACCTCCACCGTCAAACGGCGCTTGCGATACACCGAGCCGGCAACCGCGTCGGTGGCGAAGCCGCCCACCCCCCCCGCCCCGAGCGCCACCGAACCCAGCGCCAGACCCCCGAGCAGGCCGCGCCGGCAAACACCAAACGACGAGGGTGGCGGTGTCGGGTCTTCGCTTGGGGTCAATGCGGTCATAACGTCCTCCTGTGTTGGGCGGGTCCGCGGGGCGAAACTTCCGTTCGTGCTCAGTTGGTGAGAGCGGGCGGCGGGTGGTCCGGGCAGGTCGAGCGGGCCGGGCCGGTGGGCCCGTAGCGGTCCCATTCCGCCGCGGTCAGGTTGCGTCCGGCCGCCCGGCACACGACAGCGGGCCAGGCATCGACGTTGAGGTTCCAGCGAAGGACCTGGCCGTCGCGGCCGGTGACCAACCAGCGTGCATTGGGTGAGGCGTTGCTGACGTAATCGGCGTCGAAGGGGAACGTCCCGCCGATCTGCTGGGCGCTCTGCACGTCCCACAGGCGGGGTTGGCGGTCCGCCGCGGACACCAGGTAACGACCGTCCGCGGAAAAGAACGGCCCGTTGTCGAAGCTGCCGCCGGAGGTGTTACCGATGAAGCGTTTCCCGGTGGGTTGCCAGGTCGTGGCGTCGCGCATGGTCATGGTGCCATCCGCAGACTGGGTCAGCAGCTGCGTGCCGTCCGGCGTGAAGGCGGCCTGCGCGAAGTCGGTGGTGACCTGGCCTATACCCGAACCCGCCGCCGGCTGGGCCAGCGCCGTGTGGGTTCCGGCAGCCAAGTCCCACACCACCGCGGCCCCGTTCACGTTCGTGCCGACCAGCCGCAAGCCGGCCTGATCGAAGTTGAGCATGCGCACCCACGCCGTCCTGGTCGACTGCAACTCCGACAGGCGATAGCGCACCGAACCGTCACGCATCGAAAAGACGTGCACCAAGCCATTGGTGGCGCCGATGGCCAGCAGATTTCGATCGGCCGACGCGGCCGCCACGGCCATACCGTGCAGTGGCGTCCAGCTCTGGAGCATCGCTCGCAAGCCACCGCCGGGGAGATCCACGATACCGACTCCAGCTTGGAAGTCGAACACGAGGGCGTCCTCGCCGGTCAAGAACGTCATGGCGGGCTCGATCCCGGTGATGGGCACCAGATCGGCTCCGCGATCCCTCACCCGCCAGATCTCCGCGACCTGTTGGTTGTAGTCGAAACGGCTGATGAAGGAGCCATCGTTGGTCACCTGCAAATCGCCGGGGCCTATGTCGAAGCTGCGGGCGATGAGCCCGTCCCCGACGAGGGAGACCACCGCCAAGCCGTCCGAGCTGGAAAGCGCCACCCGATCACCGCCCGGGTGCAGGGCGAGATGGTGGTTGTCGGCGAGATGGGACTGGAGCGGTCGGGGCGGTCCTGGCCGCTCGAGGTCGGTGACGTAGGCCGTGCCCAGCTGGTAGTCGCTCACGATACGGGCGCCCGCCACGATGACCTGACGCGCAACGTCCACCCCGGCGGCGCTGGCGGAGGGGGTGGGCAGCTCGATTCGTTCGGCGGTATCGGGCCGGGCAGGATCCACCACCCAGGCCCGATGGCGGTCGGCCACGATCACCCGTTGCGCAGCGGCCACCGGCGCCACGTCCATGGCCACCGCCACGGTGACCAGCTCACCGGCTCCGCTCGGCCGGGTGAGGGGGACTTGAACCCGCAGTGCCGTACCACCGCGGTCCCAGATTCGCAGGTAACCAAACCCGGCGGTGGCGACCATGCTGGCGCCGTCGGGGCCAGCTCCCGCAACGAAAGCAACGGCGGTGACGCCGCGGACCGACGCCAACGGAAGATGCGGCGCGGTCTCCGCTATGGTGTTGGGCAGGTTCAGCTCCGCCAACGTGCGCTCGGGGTGGGCGATCTGGCGCCAGGTCTCCTTCCACGTGGCGGTGTCGTACACCACCACCTCCCCGCCCGAGCTGCCCACGGCCAGCTCACCGCCGTCCGCCGACCAGGCGAGCGCCTGGGCCGACCCGCCAGTGGGGCTGCTCGGGCTGAATGGCCTGGAAAGCGAGCCCGAAGCCAGCTGCACGACGGAGGCGGTGCCTTCCGCTATCACGCCGAGAGCCGAACCGTCCGGTGTGGGAACCAGCACCGTCGCCCCGGCGATGGGGATCGAGTTTGCGATCCGGCCGTCCTCGCCGAACACATCAATGGCCCCGTCCCTGGCGGCGGCGATGCGGTCCTCATCGAGCCAACGCAACGCCCCGTAGCGGGTTCCGCCACCCAGATAGCCCAGCAGCTCTCCCGTCCCGGTGAGGACCCGCTGCAAGGCTCCGAGGGTGCGGGGCCCGGGTTCGCGCCGGTGCGTCTCGGCCGCCAACAGCAGCGCAACCCGCGGGTTGGTGGCCACCAACTGTTCGGCCTCGGCCACCATGCGGCCGGTCTCGGCGTCGAAAGCGGCCTGGTTGGCGGCCGCGGCCTTGTCGTTGGCTCGCCCTCGCTGCTGCACCGCCAACGTACTGGTCAGCACAGCGACGAGGGCGACCACGGCGACCACGGCGAGCATCCTCCGTAGTCGACGGTGTTGACGCTCGCGTTCC
>JANPEN010000116.1:0-5683 GCA_031422955.1 Acidimicrobiia bacterium | reverse complement strand
CGGGCTTCCCTGGCCGGTGGGGCCGGTCGGGCCGGTCGGGTGCGTGGCCGGCGTCGAGCGGGAGGGGACGCCAGTCGGTCCACCCGGAGGGCAGGTGCACCCGGAACCCGGCCGGCTGAGCATCGGCGTCCTCCAACCGCGAGATCCCCTCTGCCCAGGAGAAGCCGATCAGCAGGAACGGGTCCACCGGTTCCGTCCCGCTCCCGGTCACGCTCCCGCTTCCGGTCCCGTTCCCACTTACTGGGGGTGTTGGGGTGACCGACTCGCGGTAGGTGATCATGCTGGCCGGTCGCCAGATCAGATCGGCTGCGGCGGCCGTATCCCCCGGCCCCGCCGGCTGCGCCGGGTAGGGGTCCGACCCAGTTCCGGGCTCGGACGGCTGGGGAGCAGGCGCCGACCGGTCCGACGCATCTGATTCGTTCGACGGAATGGGCCCGCCCGTTTCCGCCTGGACCGGACTGGGGCCCGAGGCAGGCGTCGACCCGGTCAACGGCCATGCCGCTGACCGGGCAGAGGAGGTCGGGGGGGTAGAAGGGGTGGCCGTCCCTTCGGAACGAATCGGTGTCGATTCGTTCCGAGCGGCGGCCAGGGTGGTGCTCCGGCCGGGCTGGGAACCGGCTGGCTCGCCGGCGAGCAGGAGGCAGGCAACGCCGAGGAGGCAGCCCACGGTCAGACCACGGCGTGCCGCACTCCTGCGCAAGCGACGAGGTCGGGCCCTCAGCCTTCGAGCGTGCATCACGACCCCGATCCCTGCGCGTTCGGAACCTGCGCTTCGGACATGGCAAGTTCGGACGCCCTCGCCCGTCGTCGCCCGGCCCTACGGCTGAGGCCAAAGGGTACTCGCGGAGCCTCCCTTCTCCTCCGTTGGGTGTTGCTGCTGTCACTTCTCGCAATTGGAGAGGGCCGGACCCCGTTGCTCCCCTCCCGGCTGGCTCCTCACCGCTGGCCGCGGCCCTTCCCGTAGACTTCGCCGGCCTGTAGCCCACAACGGGAACGGCCAAGCTGAGGTTCGGGTTCTGTGGCAACGATTGCGGAGTACGTGCAGGCGAGGGAACTCGCCAAGGCGCTGACGCTGCGGGAGATCCGAGGTCAGTACAAAGGCTCCATCCTTGGTTGGTTCTGGTCCCTGCTCAACCCCCTGACCACGGTGGGGGTATTCAGCTTCTTCTTCGCGGTGTTGAAGGTGCAAGCGCCGAAGGGTGACCCATCGGGGCTGAAGGTTTTCGCCCTCTACCTGATAACCGGGTTGGTTCCGTGGAACTTCTTTGCCGCCGCCATCAACGGCTCCGCCGGTGCGGTGGTGAGCCAGGGTTCGCTCATCTCGAAGGTCTATTTCCCCCGCGGTGTCGTGGTGGTGGCCAAGATCGGCGCGGTGGGCTTCACCACGCTGATGGAGATGTCGGTGGCGGTGGTCATCCTGCTCGTCGCCGGGAACATGGTCTTGCCCTGGCTGCCCATGGTGGTTGCCCTGCTGGTGTTGCAGACCGCCTTCGCCCTGGGCGTCGGCCTGGTGCTGTCGGTGGCCAACGTCTACTTCCGTGACGTGCAGTACTTCGTGGGGATCCTGCTGCAGGTGGGCTTCTACAGCACCCCTATTGCCTACGGGGTCAACCTCATCGAGGACCGCTGGGGTGAGCGGGGGCTTTTCATCTATCGGCTCAACCCCCTGGTCGATCTCATCGAGGCCTACCACCGGGTGCTTTACGACCTGCGCTGGCCGGACTTCGGCTGGTTGGCTTACGTTGCCGGCTGGGCCGTGGCCATGTTGTTGATCGGGGCCTGGGTGTTCAACCGTTTCGAGCCCCGTTTGGCCGAAGAACTGTGAGCGCCCCACTTGTGAGTGCACCAGCGTGAGCACGGACACTCCGGCCATCGCCGTGGACCATGTGTCCAAACAGTTTCGTCGCTACCTGGTCAAGAACCAATCGGTGAAAGCGGCGCTGTTTCGGGGTAGCCGTGGCTCCTACCAGGAGAACTGGGTGCTCGACGACGTTTCGCTCGAGATCCCCGTCGGCTCCACCTTCGGGCTGATCGGCTCCAACGGCTCCGGCAAATCGACGTTGTTGAAGTGCATGGCTCGGATCCTCAAGCCCGACAAGGGCGAGATTCGGGTCAATGGCCGCCTGTCCGCCCTCATCGAGTTGGGGGCGGGGTTCCATCCCGAGTTGAGCGGGCGGGAGAACGTGTTCCTCAACGGCGCGGTGTTGGGTCTGCGCCGCCGGGAGATCGAGCAACGCTTCGACGCCATCATCGATTTCGCCGGGCGTCAGGTGGCCGAGTCCATCGACCAGCCCATCAAGACCTACTCCTCGGGGATGTACGTGCGGTTGGGGTTTTCCATCGCCGTCAACGTCGAACCGGAGGTCCTGCTGGTCGATGAGGTGCTGGCGGTAGGCGACGAGGAGTTCCAGCGTCGCTGCCATCAGCGTTTCGACGAGTTGGCGTCGGGGGGGCGTACCGTGGTGGTGGTCTCCCACGCACTGTCCACCGTGGCGGCCATGTGCGACCAGGTGGCCTGGCTGGACCGGGGCAAGCTGGCCCATGTTGGCCAGCCCCAACACGTGGTCGATGCCTATCTCACCCGGCTTGATTTCGGTCAGTCGGCCATGATGGCGCGGGCCAGCCAACCCGAGGTGCGTATCACCGACATCACCCTGGAAGGCGTCCGCGGCGCGCTGGCCAGCGCGGTGACCGAGCTGGGCGAAGCGGTTCCGTCGGTGCGCAGCGGGCAAAGCGTGCGCTTACGGGTGGGCTACGAGAGCGAACATCTCCTCCCCAGCCCGGTGTTCGCCTTTTCGATTCACACCCTTGATGGGACCCTGGCGGCCAACCCCTCCACCCTGGGCACGGCCGCCGCCGACAAGATCAGCGGTGAGGGTTCCGTCACCCTGGAGGTGCCGGCGTTGATGCTGGTGCCGGGCGCCTACACCCTGGGGGCGGCCATCCTCGACGGAGCCGGCGAGCACGCTATCGATCGCAAGCTGCGTCTGGTCCGTTTCGAGGTGGCAGGGGACAACGCCGGTGAGGTCCGAGGGATCACCGCCCTTAACGGACGCTGGGGTGGAGCCCAGTTCGAGCCCCCGCCCGACCCGTGACCGAGTCCGGGCCGTTGCGCGTCGGGGTGTACAACCGGTTCTGGGCCACTGCCGGGGGCGGGGAGAAATTCGCTGGAGGTATCGCCCAAGCCCTGGCCAGCCGCCATGAGGTGACGTTGATCGGCCACGGCGCCATCGATCTGGCCGCGCTCGAGCAGCGGCTACAGCTCGACCTACGCACGGTTGGGTGGCGCTCGGTCGAGGTCTCGCCGAGCAAAGTGGAGGCGGCGTCAGCCGACTTCGACCTGTTCATCAACGTCAGTTACGGCAGCGTGTTGGCCAACCGGGCCCGATATGGCATCTATGTGGTGCACTTTCCAACCATTGGCGCCCCACCACCGCACGGCTTGCGCCGGTTCATCCTGCGGTTAGCCGGCCGTCTGGCCAAACTAACGAGCGCCGATCTCGAGCCGGCGCGCTGGGTCGGCGGTGTCTACGCCCCCGAGCCTCTCGGCCCGGTGACCCATCGCTGGACCGACGGCGAAGGGGTGTTGCGGCTGGTGACCGCAAGCGCAGCCGAGCCGAACAAACCAAAAAGGATGTCAGCGCCCCAGCGGCTTTCCCTGGGGCGCAGGGTGGCTCGCCGGCTGCGCGACAGCCCGACCGGAACCGTGAAAGTGACCGTGGTGTTGGCACGGCTAGCCGACCGGGAGGGGCCCCGAGTCACGTTGGAGGCGCACGATGAGGTGGGCCGCATACTCGCTCGCGGCTCGATTACCCCCCGACGCCATCGATGGTCATGCCCGGTGACTCGGCTCCGGATGCGAGCCCCCGCGGCCGGCGCCAATACCGCGGCCGGCGCCAATACCAGCGAGGGTCGATTGCGCCTCCGCAGTGTCACACAGGTGCCGGTCGGCCCGACTAGTGACGAGCGGCTGCTCGGGGTATCCGTGGTGGCGGTGCTGGTGGGGCCGTGGTACCAGCGGGCACTCCAACTCCTGCACCAACCGTTGTCGGCGGCGGCTGCGGATCTCGGCTTCCTCGCTCGCTACGACTCGGTCGTCGCTAACTCCGCTTTCACCGCCCGGTGGGTACAACGGCTTTGGGGAACCGCCGCCGTCGTTCTGCATCCTCCTGTCAGTGCGCAACCCGTCGGCGAGAAGGCACCCGTCATCCTGCACGTGGGGCGGTTCTTCCCCCCCGAGGCAGGTCACAGCAAGCGCCAACGAGAGTTGGTACAAGCCTTTCGTAGCCTCACCGAGCGTGGCGGGGCGCCTGGGTGGGAACTGCACCTCGTCGGTGGGTGCGACGCGGAAGGCGAACCGTATCTCGCCTCGGTGCAGAAGGAGGTGGGCACGCTGTCGGTCCACCTGCACCCCAACGCGTCGGGCGAAGAGTTGCGAGAACTCTATGCCATCGCGTCGATCTACTGGCATGGCACGGGGCTGGGGGAGGACCCCGACGTGCACCCGGAGCGAATGGAGCATTTCGGCATCTCAACGGTCGAGGCCATGTCGGCTGGAGCGGTGCCCGTTGCTATCGGCCGTGCCGGCCAACTCGAAGTGTTCGACAACGGTGTCGAGGGCTACCACTTCGATTCGCTAGAGCAGTTGGTTCGCCACACCGAAACTCTCGTCGCCAACCCGGCGCGCCGCGAGCGCATGAGTGAGGCGGCCATTGCTCGTGCGGCGCTTTACAACGACGCAACCTTTCGCCAGCTGCTGCTCGACCTCGTTGAGCAGCTCGTTGCACCACCGGCTGGACCCGCCGCCCCGGTGGCTTGAGTGCGGTCACGCCGACGGGGTGCACACCCAGGTCAGGAACATGTAGGGCGGCTCGAAGCCGTGCCTGACTGCTTCCTCTGTACTGGCCCCCACCTCCAGTTCGGGACGCAGGGCCGCCCCCCTTACCGAGCGGAGACCGTCCGGATAGGCTCGAATACCGACCGGCGCAGCCGCCCCGTACCGTTGGTCGTCGGCGTCCTCGGGCGCCACCGGGCTCCAATCGCGTGGGTGAGGGCCGGGGTGCTGCAGGCCCCGCAACAACGCGTCGACATCGAACTCGGGAGAGGTTGGTTCCTCCCATGGCCGGGTCGTGGGCGTGGTGGACTGCCTGGATGCGGTTGCTTCGGCTCGTTGCGAAGCGGTTGCCACGAGCGCCGAGGTTGCTAGTAAACGCACGTTGAACCCGTGGGCGCGCAAACGGTCGCCCAGGTCGGGCCCGAATCGCCAGAACACCGGGGTGTGATCGCCATGGAACTCCGGCGTGGCCGGTGGCGCGGTCCGCTCCTGCAGGACGGGGACCTGTAGCAGCAGCGTGCCGCTCGGTCGCAGCACCCGATGGAGTTCGCCCAGCGCCCGGTCAGTGTCGGGGACGTGTTCGAGCACGTGGGGAGTCAGGACGACATCGAGGCTACCGCTGGGCAGTGCGATGTTCTGTAGGTCGATACGAAGGGTGCCGGCGTGGGCGCGCTCGTCGAAATCGGAGCAAAGGTAGTCGAACCAGGAGGCCATGGCCTGCCGGTAGGTGGCATCCATACGGGGGCTGGTTTCGAGCAGACGCAGCCGTTGGGCGGTGCCGGGCACAACGATGCACTGTTGCAGCGCCCAGAACAAGAACCGGTCTCGGGCGATCGAGCCGCAGCCCGG
>JANPEN010000115.1:0-2963 GCA_031422955.1 Acidimicrobiia bacterium | reverse complement strand
GTTGCGTACCCCCCGCAATTTCGGGGCGGTGAACGGCCAGCAGATCAGCTTCAAATGGTCAGATGGGGGTCGTTCCCAGCTCATGGACGGCCAACTCCTGTCGGTGGACGACGACGGTGTCGAGGTGCTGGTCCCCACCAGCGGCCCTGGCGCCGCCGGGGGGACGGAGGCTAGGCGTTTCCCCTACCACCAGCTCGATCGAGCCCGCACGGTGTTCGAATGGGGTCCCGGCCCCAAGCCCGGAAAGGGCTCCAAGCCCGGCGCCGCCAAAGGCACCAAGAACACCAAATCCGACCCCGCGGTCAAGGCCCCTGCCGCACCTGGCCCCCTCCCTGGTGCCCCCGTCGCCAAGGCGGACAGCGAATCTTCCCCAGTCGAACTGAACACGGCCGCCGAGCAGATGGCGCTGCCCCGCCACGCCCTGCTGGCGTGGCCCGAAGACGCCCCTGGTGGGCGCCGAAATGGAGTGACGACATGAGCAACCCCGACATGATGGAAGCGCTGCAGGCGCTCGCCGCAGACAAGGGCATCTCCGTCGACACCCTGTTCCGGGCCTTGGCCGATGCCTTGGAGTCCGCCTACAAGCGCATGCCGGGTGCCTTTGAGTACTCCTGGGTCACCATCGATCCCGACACCTTCGATATCCGCGTCCACGCCCAGGAGTTGGACGAGGACGGCGAGCCGATGGGCGGCGACCTCGACGTCACGCCCGACGACTTCGGGCGCATCGCCGCCCAAACCGCCAAGCAGGTGATGCTGCAACGCATCCGCGAGGCCGAGCGGGAGCTCAAGTATGAGGAGTACGCCGGCCGTGAGGGTGACATTGTCACCGGCATCATCCAGCAGAGCGACAGCCGTTACACGCTGCTCGATCTGGGCAGGGTCGAGGCGTTGTTGCCCCAGGCGGAGCAGGTTTCCTTCGAGCGTCCCGAGCCCGGTGCTCGGCTCAAGGCCTACATCGTCGAGGTGCGCAAGACGGCCAAGGGACCTCAAATCGTGGTCTCGCGCACCCACCCGGGGCTGATCTTGGAGCTGTTCAAGCTCGAAGTACCCGAGATCGCCGACGGGATCGTGGAGATCAAGGCGTGCGCCCGTGAGCCAGGTCATCGCACCAAGATTGCGGTGTGGTCGAACGAAGGCAATGTCGATCCCGTCGGTGCCTGCGTGGGTGCCCGCGGTGGTCGCGTGCGCCAAGTCGTCAACGAGTTACGGGGCGAGAAGATCGACATCGTTCCCTTCAGCAACGATTCTGCTGACTTCGTCACCAAGGCCCTGTCCCCAGCCAAGGTGAAAGAGGTTCGCATTCATCCCGACACCGGCACCGCTGAGGTCATCGTGCCCGACCATCAGCTGTCCCTGGCCATCGGCAAGGAAGGCCAGAACGCTCGTCTGGCCGCCCGCCTGACCGGTTGGCGCATCGACATCAAGTCCGAGACCCAGTCCCGGGAAGAGGCAGATGGCCTGCTCGGGGAGGGCGAGGAATGGGCAGAGGGCGAATGGGTGCTCGATCCGGCCACCGGTGAGCAGGTTTGGCAGCCGGCCGAAGGCGGCCCCTCCATGTCCGCCCAACAGTGGTCCACCGGCGAGCCAGTGGCGGAGGGCGTCGCTGATCCTGCGGGGGCGGCTGAGGTCGTCGCCGGTGCGGAGGGGACCCCCAGTGTTGAGGGGACGGCCGGTGTCGAGGGAGCTGCCGCTGTCGTTGATCCTGCCGTGGTCGCGGGGAATTCCGCCGACCTGGGTGAAGCTCTCGACGCCCCCGTAGGCGCCGATGCTCAACGTACCGAAGGCTGAGCTTCGGGCCATCCCGCGGCGCACCTGCGTGGGCTGTCGGGGGCGTTTCCCGCAGACTCAACTGGTTCGTTTCACCCTTGATGACCTCGGCCAGTTGGTGTGGCGACGTGCCGCACCGGGGCGAGGGGCGTGGTTGTGTCGTCAGGGGGCCTGCTGGGACCTAGCGACGAAGCGCAACGCCTGGTCCCGAGCCTGGCGGCGACCGGTATCCGTGGTCGGTCCGCCACCCGAACCGATTGCGGGCAGCGGTTTCCGAAGCCAGTCCGAATCCGGCTAGCATGGCCACCCGCATAGGACCTACCCCGAAACTTCTTGGGGCCGGAACCCGCGCGCCGCCCAATCGATAGACCTGAGGGGCTGAGAGAGCACTTGCCCGCAAAGATCCGGCTGTACGAGCTCGCACGAGAGCTCGGTCTCACCAACAAGGAGACACTCGACCTCTGTGACGCGCTCGGAATCGGGGTGAAAAGTCACTCCTCCAGCGTCGTGGAAGCACAGGCCGACCGTGTGCGCCGACGAGCCGAGCGAGATGGCTTAATCCGCGAAACCCAGCCGCCAGAAGACGAGCCCGCTCCGCGTT
This sequence comes from Acidimicrobiia bacterium, assembly GCA_031422955.1. Classification (GTDB taxonomy): domain Bacteria; phylum Actinomycetota; class Acidimicrobiia; order Acidimicrobiales; family CAIXPF01; genus CAIXPF01. Next base: position 592 of record JANPEN010000115.1, on the reverse strand, counting down.
CCGGTGCAGCTGCGCCCGCCCAAGCAGCGGCGGTGCCCTCGCCGGCCCCGCCCCGCCCCGTCACCCCGCTACCGGTCCCCCCGGCCACCGGGATCATGGCCCCACCGCCTCCGGGCAAGCCCGCGGCCCCGCCGCCTCCGGGCCAGGTCGCGGTGCCAACGGCTCCCGCCGTGACACCGCCAACCCCGTCTCGGGCCTCGGCCGCTCCGGTCTCGCCGCCTCCTGCTGCTCCCACTCCACCCGAGCCGTTGGCCCCGGTGGTGGCGGCCACTTCGGCCAGCCCAGCTTCCCCGCCGGTGAGTGCCGGTCCGCCGGCGGTTACGTCTGCGGCCACCCCGGCCGCAGCGCCGCTGGCTCCTGCGGGGCCCACGAGTTCGCCTGGTGCTGGCACCCAGGCCGGCAGTGCCACCAGCGCCGGTGCGCCGGCGACCACCGGCCCGGCCCCGGTTGGTCCCTCGACCCCTGCCGGTGGCGCCGGCTCGGGTCCGCCCGCCCCGCGCCCCCCCATGGCGCCGAGTCGCCCCGCGGCGCCCGTGGCCCACAACGCTGGCACGCCCACCCGGCCCGCCTCGCCGCCGCGCTCCGCCCCGAC
>JANPEN010000114.1:0-4969 GCA_031422955.1 Acidimicrobiia bacterium | reverse complement strand
CGTGCACGGCGGCCTCCTCGCTGGGCGGCACGCGACCGTCGCGTCCACCCGTCAGCACCAGGCCACGTTCTAGCTCGTCGGGTGTTCGGAAGCGCCGGAGACCGCGGCACTCCCTCCGGCCGCTCCGGACCCGGGTGTTATCGCTGGGCAACGAGTCGAGCCTGCCCGGCATGTTCCTCGTGACGTAACACTGCCAGCCCGTGTCGTTCGGCCAGCGCCAGCAGCTCCCCCGCTACCGCGTAGAAAGCGGGAACGGGACCCGGCCCGCCTCGGCCCGGCTGGTCGGGGGAATGACCGACGACGCTCAGACGGGTGGCGACCAGCACACCGTGCGGACCGAGGGCCTGGTCGATGGCGGTGTCGACCACGTCGCTACGAAAGTGCAGGGCGCAGATCAGCTCGTAGGGGCCCCCGACCGTTGCCGCCTCGCTGGGCCCAGGCTGGAAAGCCAGGCCGTCGTCGAGATCGGCCGGCACGAAGCGCACCCGGTCCGCCACCCCGGCCTGGGTCGCCGCTCGACGGCCCTGGGCCAGGGCCTCCTCGGAGATGTCGAGGGCGTCTACGACGAAACCGCGGCCCGCCAGCCAGATCGCCTCGTGTCCGCGCCCGCAGGCGAGATCCAACGCCCGGCCGCCTGCGGGCAAGAACACTGCCGCCTCGACCAAGAACGCCCGGGGCCCGGGGTCCCCGGCTGGAGCCCGGCGGTAGCGCTGGTTCCAACGCAGTCTGTCCTGGTGCACGAAAAACCTTCGCCAACGCTCCGGTGGTAAAACGTTGCCAAGGCTAGGCGAGCGTCGCCCCGCCCGATCGTCGGGGAGATTCGCTGTGGAGTCGCACCACCGCACGCTGTCGGCCAACGGCATCCGTATTCATGCCGTAGAGCAGGGCGAGGGGTCCTTGGTGCTGTTCGTCCACGGCTTTCCCGAGTCCTGGTACTCGTGGCGCCACCAGCTGCCCGCCGTCGCCGCGGCCGGCTACCACGCGGTCGCCATCGACGTGCGGGGCTACGGGCGTTCCTCGGCGCCCGCCCCGGTGGACGCCTATCGCATGGTGCAACTGGTGGCGGACAACCTCGGCGTGGTCAACGCCCTCGGCCACGACCAGGCGGTGATCGTTGGCCACGACTGGGGTGCCCCCATCGCCTGGAACTCCGCCCTGTTGCGCCCCGACGTCTTCGTCGCGGTAGCGGGCCTGTCCGTGCCCTACACGCCCAGGGGCAGCGTCGCTCCCTCGGCTGCCTTTCGGGCCATGGGCGGCAACGAGGAGTTCTACATCGAGTACTTCCAGGAGCCGGGCCGGGCCGAAGCCGAGATCGAGCCGGACGTGGCTGGATGGCTGGCCGGGTTCTACCTCTCCGCTTCGGGGGCGGCACCGCCCATGGTCCCCGGCACCGGTTCCATGGTCACCATCGCCCCCGGCGGGCGTATGCGCGATCGTTTCCATACACCCACTCAGGACGATATGGCCGCCTTCTTGAGCGCAGAGGATCTGGCCTTTTACACAGCGGAGTTCGAGCGCAGCGGGTTCAGCGGTGGCCTCAATCGCTATCGGAACGTGGATCGCGACTTCGAGGATCTGGCCATGGTGGCCGGTCGCCCCATTGAGGTCCCCGCCTTGTTCGTGGGCGGCAGCAAGGACGGTCCCACCCTGTGGGGGGCCAAGGCCATCGAGCGTTTCACGGACACCCTGCCCCGCCTGCACCAGTCCCTGATCCTGGACGGCTGCGGGCATTGGACCCAACAAGAACGCCCCGACGAGGTGAACGCGGCCCTGCTCGACTTTCTGGCCTCACTGGGGCCGGCCCCCGCCCAACGCCGGGCATAACAGGCTATTCCGGGCGCTTTTCGGCCGTCACCCGCAAGACCACGCCATCTTGACGCTCCTCCAACAAGCGCATGGCGTCGCCTAACAGCGCCACCGTCTCCCCCGCGGTGGGAAAGGCAATACCGCTTGGTCTGGCAAGGGCCTGGGCCAGCCGGCCCGTGCGGGTCGTGGCGGGGACCAGGCTCATGCAGAACAGTCGTCCGCCCGGGCGCAGCACCCGCACCATCTCCGCCATGGCCCGTTGGGCGTCCCCGATCTCGTTGAGCGATGCACCCATAACCACTGCATCGGCGCAGCCGTCGGCGAAGGGCAGGCGAGCAGCCAAGGCCCGCACCGCGTCCACCCGAGCGCCGATCCCCTCCTGCTCGCTGCGATGCAAGGCCCGCCGCAAGAAAGCCCTGCTGTGATCCACGAACCACACACTGCAGCCGTGGTGGGCCAGATGGCGCCCGTAGAGGCCTTCCGAACAGGCCACGTCCACCACCAGCTGATCGGCCCGAGGCACGATGGCGGTGCGCAATTCGGCCAGCTCCTCCTCCAACGGGAAGGCCCGACCGGTCAGCAGGCTCAGCGAACGCACGCGCCACCACGTCTCGTAGAAACGGGCGACCGGGGCGAGCCGATTCACCAGCTGGGCCGGGGTTCGGGGCGCCCTGGCCTCACCCATGGCGTCGAACAGCCCGGAACGGTGGCGTGCCACCGGACCGTGCAGGGCCGCAAGTCGTGATGCCCCCGCCACTGACCGAGCACTCGTTCGGCCCGCTTCCTGCTGCACACCGATTGGTTAGCGGCCCCCAGCCCGCTCTGCCAACTGACTTCTCCGAAGTGGGCCCACTCAGGAGCGAGTGACGGCGTCCGCACACAGAAACCGACACCTGGTGGCCATCGGGGAGCCATTGGGCGTTGGCCGGTTGGTCACCCGCCCCTCCTAGCCTTTCGCGCCATGGCTCCCCTCACGGCGCGCTCCGGCCCGCGCCACCATCAGGCCGAGGCCGTGTTCAATCTGCGAGATCTCGGCGGCTATCCCACTGTCGATGGCCGGGTGACCCGGTGGGGTCGTCTTTTTCGGGCCGACGGCCTGCATCGGACCGACGAAGCGGGCGCCGCGATGGTGGCCGGTCTGGGCGTTCGCAGGGTGATCGATCTGCGCACCGAACACGAGCGGACGGCTGACGGGATCTTCACCCACCCCGCCATCGAGAACATCCACATCGCCCTCATCGATGCCCTCTGGAAGATGTCCGACCTCGAACAGGGTTCTCCCACCGGGCAGCCCCACGCAGGTCACGCCGACTTTCTGCTGGTCGGCTACCGGCAGATGACCACAGAGCACGGGGCCCGGCTAGGTCAGGCGTTGCGCTGCATCGCCGAGCACGGACACCAGCCGCTGGTCTTTCATTGCGCCGCAGGCAAGGACCGCACCGGCGTGGTGGCCGCCCTGCTGTTAGCCCTGTTGGGCGGGTCCGATGCGACCATCGCTGAAGATTTCGCCCTGTCGGCCCCAGCCGCCAAGGAGATGGACGCCTGGTATCGCCAACAACGCGGTGACGAGATGGCGCAGCGGATGGAGCGTCTCGGGTTCGGCGGTGAGAAGGCCATGCGCCTGATGTCCGCTGACCCGGCCACCATCGTGACCCTGCTCGGTGAGTTGCGATCCCAACACGGGGACCTCGAGCGCTTCGTCGCCTTGCACGGCGTGCCGGCGGACACCATCGCCGCGCTGAAAACCCACGCCCTCGACTGAGCGGCGCGCACCGCCGGGCGAGCGCCGCTGGCTAGACAGGAGGGGTGCGTCGACTCTCTGCCAGTGCGGTCACCGCGGTGTTGGTGGCCTTGGCGGTGGGCGACGCGTTTCTGCCGTGGGTGGCTACGGGCGAGGCGCAGCGCTCCTCGTTCCGCTTGCTGACCGATCTCGACCTCCTCGGGGTGCTGCAAGGTCGAACGGCGGCCGCCGGGCGGGTGATCTGGGCGCTGCTTCCCGTAATGGGGGCGGCAGCGGTGTTGCTGTTGACCCTCGAGCGCCGTCGGCTTGGCGCCGGGCTGTCCGCAGGCGTGTTCGTCATCGGCGCGGGTGGCGCCCTCATCGTCACCACAACCGACGTGGAGGCCCTGGTCGGGGTGTGGATCATGCTCGCGCTGGCCCCAGCTGGGCTGGTAGCAGCGGTACTTACTGCGGTGGGAGGCTTTGCCGGCGCCCGGCGTTTCAGCGATGGACGACGGCCTGGGCCTCTCGGACCACCACCGGCGTCCCGACCGTCACCGTGATCGGCGGATCGACCACGAACGGACCGGACCCGTCCAGCAGGTAGCGGACCGCCAGGGTCACCGTCACCTCGACGGGGTGGCCTCGCCCTGGATCCGCGGCCGTGGTGGAACGCTCCTGGAAGCGATGGGTCACCTCGCTGCGCTCACCAGGACGGCCCAAACCGGGGGCGGCCAGGACCAGCACGCGGTCCGGGCCGAAGCGCCAACGGACCTCGGCCAGGCTGAGCTGCACTTCTACCCGATTTCCGAGCACGTCATGGACCTGCTCGATCGAGCCACCGTCGTAGCCCTCGACCCAGAACCATTGCTCCACGCCGACGAGACCCAATGGCGGCGAGGTGCCGATGCTCAAGGCAGGCCCGAGCGTCCGGCCCGCGTACTGCTGGGCGGCCGTGCGCACCACGGCGTCGAAGTCGATGATCTCCTCGGCATAGACAAACCCCAATCCCCCGTTGCCAAGCGGTACCGAGGTGCCGGCCAGGGGACCGCTGGTGTAGCGGCAGTCCAGCCAGTAGCGCCACCGGGGCGTGCGGGTGGGATCGAGCGGAGGCCATTGGACACCCGAACCGGCCCCGTCCCCGTCCACCAGGCCGTTGGTCTCCGCGATGAGCTCACGACAGGAGACCGAGCCCCCCGGGCTGGAGGCTTGCACAGTGGGATGGTCCTCCCCGCCCGCCCGGTAGCCGGTGACCGCCACGGAGGAGCCGTCACTGCCGACGCTGACCTCAGCACCTGCGGGCCCCGCCCCCACCCCGATGATCACCACCCCGCACAGGGTCAGCACCGTTCCCGTCACCCGAGCGATGCGTCCACCACGTTGGCGGGCCGCGTCACCGTCGGGCAACCTGGTTGATATGAAAGATAACCAAAGCCATTGACG
>JANPEN010000113.1:0-5890 GCA_031422955.1 Acidimicrobiia bacterium | reverse complement strand
TCCACCCCGAAACCTCGTTTCCCGTTGAAGGACTGTGCGACGCCAGCTTCACCCGCATCGTGCTCGGCGCCCAAAGCGAAATCCTCGACATCGGACACACCACCCGAACCTGGCCAGAACCCATGGCGGGCGCCATCGGACTACGAGACCGGCACTGCCGGTTCCCCCACTGCCACCGGCCACCCGGCTGGTGCGACACCCATCACTGCATCCACTGGGAAAACGGCGGCCCCGCCGCCGTAGACAACGGCATACTCCTCTGCCGCTGGCACCACACCTTCCTCCACTCGAAACGATGGCAAGGAACGCCTCGACCAACACCAGCAACCCGTCTTTACCAAACCCGACGGCACGTTGTATTCGCCACAATCCTGTCGTCCCCGCCACCAGGAAACGGTGGCGATCCTGCGGGTCCATGTCGCCCGGTCCTTACTCGCCCGCCCGGCGGCGGGGGATGGCCCTGCTGGTCGGCGCTAGTATGGGCACCTCATTCGCTTTCTCTGGGGGTCAGCCGTGGACGATCTGCTCATCACGAACGCCTTGGTGGTCGATGGCACCGGGCAACCGGCCTTCACTGCCGACGTGGCCGTGCGAGACGGCCTGATCGTGGCAGTGGGGCAATTGGCCGGCCGCGAAGCCAAGCGGGTCATCGACGCCGCCGGTGGCCTGCTCACCCCCGGCTTCGTGGACATCCACACCCATTTCGATGGCCAGGTGTGCTGGGACAAGCAGGTCACCCCCTCCAGCTGGCACGGTGTCACTACCGTGGTCATGGGCAACTGCGGTGTGGGTTTCGCCCCCGTTCGCCCGGGCACTGAAGACGCCTTGATCCAGCTCATGGAGAGCGTGGAAGACATCCCCGGCACGGCGCTGCACGAGGGTCTTCCCTGGGGCTGGGAGAGCTTCGGGGAGTACCTCGACACCATCGATACCCCCTACAGCCTCGACATCGGTGCCCAGCTTCCCCATGTGGCGCTGCGTCACTACGTCATGGGCGAGCGGTGCTACGAAGACGCCACCGCGGCGGACATGGAGCAGATGGCCGCCATCACCCGCCAGGCGCTGGCCGATGGCGCCCTCGGTTTCTCCACCTCCCGCTTCTACGGCCACATCGACAAGGCCGGCAACGTGGTCCCCGGTACGAACGCCACCGCCGACGAGATGGTCGCCATCGCCGAGGCCTTCATCGGCTTTGATCACGGCACCATGGAGGTCATCTCCGACCACCTCGATAAGCCAGAGGAGCTGGCCTGGATCGAGCACATCGCCCGTCTCACCGGCCGTCCGATGACCTTTCTGGTGCCCGCCGCCGGCGTCAATCAAGGCATCTGGGACCTGGCCGACAAGCTCAACCCTCAAGGCTTCAACATCCGACCCCAGGTCGGGGCTCGCCCCGCGTCGGTGCTGATGACGCTGGAGGGCACCCTCAACCCCATGCGCCAGTTCCCCAGCTACGGCGAGATCAAGGACCTGCCCTTCGACCAGCAGCGGGTCCAGCTGCTGGACCCCGCTTTCCGGGCCAAGGTCCTGGCCGACGAGGCCAAGACCTCGCGCTACGCCGACACCAATAAAATGATCTCGAGTTGGGCTCGCATGTATGTGTTGCCTGCCGACTTGAGCTATGAACCTTCCTACGAAGACTCCATCGCGGGGATCGCGGAGGCTAAGGGCATCCACGTTCGCGAGGCCCTGATGGACGTGATGGCCAACCGGCGGCCGATCCTGTTCCTGTTCGGTAAGTACCGCGGGGACCTGCAAGAGCAGATCGACGCCATCAAGCACGAGCACTCGGTGTTCGGGCTCTCCGACGGCGGGGCTCATTGCGGGGTGTTGTGCGACGCCAGCGTGCCCACCTACATGCTGGCCTACATGACCAGGGACCGAACCAAGGGCGCCACCCTCCCGCTGGAGTTCGTGGTCCACAAGATGACCCAGGACACCGCCGAGGTCTACGGCATGCATGACCGGGGGGTGATCGGCGTTGGCTACCGGGCCGACCTCAACCTCATCGACTACGACAAGCTGGGCCTCGAAGATCCTGAGATGGTCTACGACCTGCCCGCGGGAGGCAAGCGGCTCATCCAGCGTGCCCACGGTTACCGCATGACCATCTGCCACGGCGAGGTTACCTACGAGAACGGCGAGCACACCGGGGCCATGCCCGGGCGCTTGGTGCGTGGCGGTCGCTGAGTTCGTTCCCTTCGGGCCAGCCCGCTCACCCGTTTCGCCCTCACCCTCACGCTCCCCTTCAACCTGAAGCCGCAACCGGGGCCAAACCGTTTGAAGCTTTGCCGTCCCGGGGGTGAGACTGGGGCCATGATCGCCTCCCCTTCCAGCTCCGCGGGTGCGGAGGAGCCCCTCGATCCCTTCGCGCTGGTGCTCGACGCGGCCGTCAGGGCCAACCGCTACCGACGAGGCTTCTCCGCCCGCCCTGTTTTCCCCGGCCCCGAGGCGGTGGCCGCGCTCAATGGCTTCTCCACCGAGCTGGCCCCCCAGCCGATGGGGGCGGCGGCCATGCTGGAGCAACTCGATCGGCTCGGTTCGCCGGCCGCGGTGGTGACCAACGGCGGTCGCTACTTCGGTTTCGTCAACGGTGGCACCGATCCGAGTGCCCAGGCCGCCGCCATCCTGGCCGGAGCCTGGGACCAGAACGCGGCGCTGCCGGTGATGTCGCCGGTGGCCGCCCATCTCGACGCCTTGGCCGCCGGTTGGATCTGTTCCCTGCTGGGTCTGCCGGCGGGGGCCACCGCCACCTTCTGCGGTGGCGCCACCATCGCCAACCTCACCGGGATCCTGGCCGGACGCGACGCCTTGTTGTCCCGGCTGGGTTGGAACGTGGACGCCCAAGGACTCAACGGCGCACCCCGGTTGCGGGTGGTCACTAGCGCTGAGGTCCACATCTCCGTGCTCAAGGCGCTGCGGGTGGCTGGTTTCGGTCGGGACGACATCACCTTCGTGCCCACCGACGCCTGCGGGCGGATGGTTGCTTCGGCGGTGCCCGAGCTCGACGTCCAAACGCTGGTAATCCTGCAGGCCGGTAACGTCAACACCGGCCACAGCGACCCCTTTGAGCTGCTCATCGGCCCTGCCCAGCAGGCCGGCGCCTGGGTCCATATCGACGGCGCCTTCGGCTTGTGGGCGGCGGTCGCTCCCGGCCGGCGGGCCCAGGTGACCGGCGTCGAACAGGCCGATTCCTGGGCCAGCGACGGCCACAAATGGCTCAACGTGGCCTACGACTGCGGCATCGCCATCTGCGCTCGGGCCGAGGATCTACGCCGGTCGTTGGCCACCGACGCCGCCTACGTGGCCAGCGAGGCCGAACGGGCGACCATGCACCTTTCCTTGCAGATGTCCCAACGGGCCCGGGGGGTGGAGATGTGGGCCATGCTGGTCGGGCGGGGGCGTGACGGGCTGGCGGCCATGGTGGAGGACAGTTGTCGCCACGCTGAGCATCTGGCTGCCATCTTGTCCGCCGCCGGGGTCCAGATCCTGGCGCCGGTGGTGTTGAACCAGGCCCTGGCCCACTTCGGCGATGACGCCAGCACCGACGCCGTCATCGAAGCCGTACAGCGCGAGGGCACCTGTTGGGTGGGGGCCACTGCTTGGCAGGGTCGGCGAGCGATGCGCTTGTCGGTGTCGGATCACGCCACCACCCGCTCCGACATCGAGGCTGCGGCCGCGGCCATCGTCAGAGCCTGGGCCGAGGTCCGTGCTGCTCGGCCTGCGCCGCCCGCCGTGCTTACCGGCGAGGTCAGTAGCGACGATCCCCGGACTACCCTCCCAGCCAGAACAGCACGTTCATGACCTTGTCGCTCGAGCCCGAAACCGTTGGCGGATAGCCAGCTTGCCGGTCGGGTTGGCTTAGCATCAGATCAGAACACGAAGCGGCGGGTGCCTTCGGCTTTGAGCAGACGACCGAAGCGCAGGTTGGGAAAATGGGCGGCGGCTACGGGGATGTCCTTGCCTTCGATCTCGCGGGCCAACGCCTCTCGGGTGCGTTTGGCCAGGGCCGGGTCCACGTCCATCATGCCCTCCCATTCGGTTTCGATCAGCTGCACCGGGCAGTGCACGCTGTCGCCCAACAGCATGGCCCGGTCATTGCCGCTGGAAAGCACTACCACCGAGCTGCCGGGGGTGTGGCCGGGCGCGGCCAGGATGTCCATACCGGGCAGTATGTTGCCGGAGCCGTCGTAGGTGGTGAACAGCTTGGTGGCATGCACCAGCACAGCGTGGGGGTTTACCGGCACATTCTCCGCCCCCGGATAATCGTCGGGGGTGTCTCTGTGCTCGATCATGAAATGCTGCCAGTCCGCCTGGGAGCAGCGGTAGGTGGCGTTGGGGAAGGTGATGTTGCCCGCTTGGGTGGCCCAGCCGATGTGGTCGATGTGGAGGTGGGTGAAGATGACGTCGGTGATCTCCGCCGGTGTCACCCCGAAGCCGCGCAGGTTGTCCAGCATGGCCCCGCCCACCAGACCCATGATCGAAGCGGGCCCGAGACCCGCGTCGATGAGCACGGTATGGCCGTTTCCCCGCACGAGGTAGCCACCCATGGTGAGGGCGAGCATGCCGTCCTCGTCGAGCAGGTCTTTGTGAGCGGCCCACATCTCCGGCGTTGTGCCCCGAAAGGCCTTATCGGGGCGGAACCGCCCGCCGCCGTCCACCACCCCGTCAATGCGCAGGTTTCCCACGATCATGGGCTCGGCCATCGTTCCTCTTTCGTGCTTTATGCGTTCAGTGCTTCATAACATGCCCGCAGGATGGTGTGGGCCCGATCGTCCCCGACCGTGCCTTCGCCCATGCGGTTCATCACGTAGGCCATGGTGAAGCCGGCGTCCACGTCGTTGACGACCAGCGATCCGCCCCATCCGCCCCAGTAGCACACCCGGGGGTTGGGGCTGATCGGCGCTCTCGGAGAGTTGAGCCCGTAGCCGACCCCGAAGGTGACCCCGATACCCAACACCAGATCGCGTCCCGCCGCCTGCACGTCGAAGATGCGTTGCACCGTTGCCGGCGACAACAGCTCCACGCCCTGGGCTGAACCGCCGGCCGATACCGCGCACTGGGCCAAGGCCACGCTGCGAGCATTGCCGTGGCCGCCGCCGGCGGGGATCTCGGCCCTTCGCCACGGGATGGTCCAGGAATCCTCCGCCACCAGTCGAGGGTTGGAGGCCCGAAACGGGATGGAGTCCTTTTCGGGCTGACCGCCGTTGCCGCCGTAGACCAGCGGCGGGGCCGGTATCACCAACGCCACCCGATCGTCGTGCTCTGGGCCGGTGCCAATGTGGAAATCGGCGCCGAAAGGCTTGGCGATCTCCTCCTCGAAGAAGCGGCCCACCGAGCGGCCGTCGACCCGACGCACCACCTCGCCCACCAGGTTGCCTTGGGTAATACCGTGGTAACCCGATTTCGAGCCAGGCTCCCACCATGGGGCCTGGGCCGCCAACCACGCCGTTGCCTTGTCCCAGTCGTAGAGGTCGGTGACATCGAGGCGTTGGTCCCAGCCAGCCAGACCGGCGGTGTGGGAGAGCAGATGGCGGACCAGCACGTTCTTTTTGCCCGCCTGTTCGAACTCCGGCCAGTACCGGTAGACGGGGGCATCGACATCGACCAAGCCGCGGCTGGCCAGCACGAGCAGCGCCAGGCAGCTCATGGTCTTGGTCGTGGAAAAGACGTTGATGATGGTGTCTTCCACCCAGGGCGTGGTCCCCTCCACGTCCAAGGTGCCGCCCCACAGGTCCACCACCAATTCTCCGTGCCGGGCCACCGCGCACGACGCCCCCACGTCGCCATGGAGCTCGAAGTTGGAGGCGAAGGCGTCTTTGACCGGGCAATACCTATCCGGCAAGAAGTCCATTCCTGTTCCCACGAATCGCCGAATCGCCGCTGATCC
>JANPEN010000112.1:0-24152 GCA_031422955.1 Acidimicrobiia bacterium | reverse complement strand
TGGTGCCGGCTGTGTGGGTGCCGGTCGGGTGGTGGTGGTGGTGGTCGGTTGGGTTGGTACCGGCTGGATGACTGCGGGCTGGGTGACGGGCGGCTGGGTGACGGGCGGCTGGGTCGTGGGGACGGGCGCCGGCGGGGCGGGGGCGCCAGCGAGGGTAAGGGGAGGCGGATTGGATGCGATCTGCTGGCCGGTCAGGGTGTGAGCGGTGAAGGTCTGCCATTGCGGGGTGACCAGACCGTGCCTGCCGATGGCGAAATCAGCGTTGTTCGAATAGTCCGATGCCCACGGCGCTGTGAGGTCCTTCCAGTAGTCACCACCGGCGCCGGCCAGCATCCGGGCCGCGGCCCGATCATCGGGGCGGCCAGGGTCAGCGACCACTAGGCGGGCGTCGAAGCTGGATACGATGCCCACCAGGTTCTGGGGCAACAGGGCCCGGCCCTGTGGGTACATGTGGAAGTTCCAGCCGCTAGTGGGCAGGGCGATCAGCGTGCCACCCGGCCCTCTCCGTGGCTGCAGTGGCGACTGAACGTTGCCGGCGAAGCTGGCCTCGTAGTAGCTGCCGTCGATACCGGTCGACCCCTCAGGATTGGTGGACTGCAAGGTATGCCACGTCCCGTCCGCCGTGAGGGCCAGAAGCCGGAGGTTGCCAACCTCGACGGCGCTATTCGTTGCCGGGCTGTTGCTGGAGTACACCTCACCCCAGGCGGTAGCGGCCGTGTGGGTGCCGGGGTTGCTGCCCATGCCGACTCGTGGGCGTTGGCCCCAGTCGTAGGAGGCGGGCACGCCGTCAAGCGGCCCAGCATGGGGTTCGAGCATGTCTCGGTTGAGCTGCAGGCTCAACCCGCCGAATGGATCCAGCCCTGGCGCAGGAACCGGCGCTGGAGCCGTTGGTGCTGGTGCGGTAGGTGCTGGTGCGGTTGGTGCTGGTGCGGTAGGTGCCGTGGTGGTGGGTGCGGCCGGCGCCGCCCCGGCGGTGGGTCCGCAATCGGCCGGGGCGCCGCCCGAGCCGTCGGCGAAGGGAGGGGCGCAGGGTTGGCGGCGTGCGCCGTTGCCGCCGACCGCGGCGGGGCCGTTGTTCTGCACGACCGAAAGGCTGGTGAACATGGTGGCCATGTCGTTGGCCCACTGGCATGATGCGGTCGCCTCGGTGCAGCCGGCCACCGGTCCGGTTTCGATCCCGAAGCCCCAGGCCTGGGAGAACTCGTCGGCCACTCGGCCGTCGGGGCTCCACTCGGTGGCTAGGGCGTAGACCGACCAGCCGGTGTCGTCGACTACATAGCCGCCGTAGTCCCGCATGGCCCGGGCCAGGATGCGAGCGGGTTCGGTCTGCAAGCGGCTTTCGTCGAAGTTCGGGGCCAAGGCCAGCAGAGAGCCCATCTGCACAGCAGGGTTGGACCCGTGGTAACGACCGGGAGCGCCACTGTCAGCGGCCACGGCCGGCCAACGGAACCCGGCTTTGCCGTCGCCTTCGCCGACGTTGTAGTAGCAGAGGCGTTCGCAGTCGAGCTCCACCTTGAGGGCGTGGCGAATGGTGCTGCCAGGCACGAGCTCGCCCAGGCGCAGGGCACCGCCCAGGCTGGACATGCCGCTGCCGCCGTGGGCGCCGAGGATGCCGTCGCCGTTGTGCAGATCGGCCGACTGGAACATGTATTGGCTGGTCGCAGGGCCACCCGCGCCGCAGCGGTGGAAGGGCTGGGTCTGCACCACGGTGGACCCGTCGGCCAGGAGCACGGCCGCGGCCATGTTGGGGGTGTTGCCCCGGTAGCCGGGATCAGTGGAGAAATTACTGGGAATGGGAATGTTCTGGGCGATGGCCTGGCCGCCGTTGGCGCTGCCGCAGCGGGTGCGCTGATTGTCCCAGCCTGCGTCGTTCATGACGATTGGGGTCTGGGGTGCATTTGGCTCGAGGACGATGATGTTCTCGTCGATGGTCATCCCCATGCCCGAGGCGGCTTGAATGCCGGCCGGCACCAACTCGGCGTTGGCGCCCAGAGGCAGATTCCAGATCGAGTTCCAGGCGAAGGGCCACTGCTTGGCGTCGCGGGCGGCGGGGAAACCCCCGGCTGCGTCGGCCTGGCCGGCGGGGCGGGCCAGGAAGATGACCGAGCCGACGACGAGGAGCATTGCCGCCACTCCGATCGCTGTCAGCGCACGTGGCCGCCGTATTCGTTGCAGAGAAAGCATTTACTTTCCTCCCAAGTGGGTGGGTTGATTGGGAGGTCCCGCACGGGCCGCCGTCACCTAAATGTAACGTTTAGCGGCCGAATTGCAACGCATGGTGCTGCGTCTACGGAATGATCGGACCGCCATCGATCGCCGTTAACCTGAGCTATATAAGGGCTGACCTGCTTCTCAGCCCGATGCCTTGATCGTAGTTAGAAAGTCATGGGAACGCAATGTGATGTCCGAATAATGTCGCAGGAGTTCGGTTTCTGTTAGCCCTGCGGCCCGCTACGCGTGGTCAGGCGGTCACCTCGGCCGAGACCCGGGGGGTCCGTCCGACGGTTTTGCCGACGCCGGTGGTCCCGGTCTTGACTACGGCATGGATTTCAACCTGTTCAGCTATTTCACGCTGGGGCGCCGGGCCGAACTCGAGGCAGGGCTGGCCGGGATACGGGTCGACCTTTACCAACGCATGCTGGCGGAGACGGCGCAGATCGTCACCGCCGCCGACCAGGCTGGTTACGCCGGTTTCGGCCATCCCGAACACCATCTGCAGATCGAGGGGTTCGAGCCTTCCAACGATCTGGCTGCCCTGGCCATGTTCATTGGGCAGCACAGCCAGCGATTGAAGGTCATCTCCTGTGGCTGGGTCTCCACCACCCACAATCCCCTGCGCGCCGCAGAGACCATCGCCACCCTCGACAACATGCTGCGCGGTAGGTTCTCCTTCGGACTGGTACGGGGATATCAATACCGCTGGGTGGAGAACTTCAAGGTCCGCCCGGAATTGACTGCGGTCGGGCCCTGGAACAAGGACTCCGCCGATGATGATCTCAACCGCCAATACTTTTCCGAGTACGTGGAGATCATCATCAAGGCGTTGACGAACCGGACCTTCTCCCACCACGGTCCGTTCTGGCAGTTCCCGGCGGCGGGTATGCGCAACCCCCATCCCCATCCGGTGTACACCGAGATGGGCGCCGGGGTGCGGGCCGACCTAACGTTCGACGAGATCGGGATCGCCCCTGCGCCCTTCCAAGATCCCATGCCCCAGCTCTACGCCGGTTTCAGCGCTTCGCTGCGCACCGCGCTGTTCTGGGCTCGCCACCGTGGCCGCCCGGTGGTGATGAGCGGCAACTACGACTTCTGCGATCTGCTTTGGTCGAGCTACCGGGAAGAAGCCAAGAAATGGGGTCATGAGCTGGTCCGGGGCAGCGAGGCGGCGTGGGGTGGCATCGTGATCTGTGCGCCCACCGACGCGGAGGCCAACACCCAGTTCGAGGACATGGCTTGGTTCTGGGAGAAATGGTCGGTGCCCTTTGGGAACCCCATGCCGGAGTTGCTGGTGGGTAGCCCCGACACCATCAGCGCCAAGATCGAAGCCGCCCGCCAGCGTTTCGATCCCCAAGAGGCTTTCATGATCATCCCGCAGGGGGTGCACCCGGCCAATCAGGTCTGCGACTCGATCGGCCTGTTCGCCGAGAAGGTCATGCCCCGCTTCGCCGACTGAGGTCCTGCGCGGGCTCGGCTGGGCACCCACCTACCGCCGAAGACACCTCAGGCGGGGGCCGGTTGGGGCTCCTGGCCGGTGGGTTGGCCGGCTTCGAGGTCGGCCGGGGCTCTTCGATTGAGCAGGGTCACCGAGGTGGCGGCGGCCAGTACGGTGGCGTAGTAGGTCCACAACAGCGCTTCGGTGATGAGGTTCTGGGTGTAGGACTGGGTCAACAGGTTGACCGAGGCGGCTGCGGCGCCGATGACGATGGCCCGCTCGAACCCAGGTTTGGTTCGCCGAATGCCCTTGGTCTGATCCGCCCCGATGGTGATGACCAGTCCGACCATGGCCAACGTGCCCAACGCCCCTGTCTCGGCCACGGTCTGCACCCACAGGTTGTGGGGTTCGAGGCTGTACGGGCTCCATTCCTCGACCATCCCCAGGCCGATCCCGACCACGTTCTGAATGAAGGGAACATCGTCTACGTGGGCGTCCCAGATCAGATCCCAGTAGCGCTCGCGGAAGGCGAGGGAGTTGGGGTCTCCCTGGCCGGCCACCCTGGCTTCGTCAAGATCGCTGAAACGGTCCTGCACGGAGGGCACGAACATCCACACCGCTGCGACCAGGGACAGGCTGGCCACCACCAGCCATCGTTCTTGGAACAGCCCTATCACGATCACCGCCACAACCAGCCCGATCCAGGCGGCGCGGCAGTAGCTGAACAGCACCATGAACGAGCCGACCCCGATGAAGGCCACGCAGCCAACCCTGGCCCAGCCATGCACGTGGCGGCGCACGGCGATGAACACGGGGATAAGCAGCGACAGCCAGATAGCCAGCGTGTTGCGGTTGACGAAGGGCCCTTGGATCCAGTTCTTCTCGGCGCTTCGGGTGGCCATCTCGTTGATCGCAAACAGTGCGGGTACCACCAGGGACAGCCCGATGGCGACCAAGAGCGACCGCAGCCGTTCCGGGCGCTGCAGGACCAACTGCTCCACCATCAAGAACACCACCGCCCCGATGAGGACCCGCAGCGAGGTGGTGATGCTGAGCAATGGGTCCTCCGCCCCCAGCGAGGTGACCACACAGACGGCACTGAACACGCACAGGGCGATACCGGTTGCCGAGGGGCGACGGAACTGCCCTGCCCCCACCTGCACCATCAGCCAGGCCACCCCGAGCACCAACACCGCCGCCCCGGTGGCCACCGCCGGTTGGAACCCGGTGACGGGGGTGGAGCCCAGACCGGAGTCCTTGGCCACGAACCAGTCCAGCGAGGAGCGGGTGACGAGCAAGGCCAACACCAGGCCGTAGCCGTTGTAGCCGGCCAGCAGGGCCACGCTGACCACGGCCAGGAGGCCGGGACCGACCAGACGCATGGAGCCGTCGGCGAAGGCAGTGAGATAGGCGGCGGCCAGACCCCCAGCAACAAGGACCGCCAACAGCAACCAGCGCTGAAACGAAACGTGCTTGGTCCCGTTGAAAGGTGGGGTGGATGCGGCTACAAGAGAGGTCACGCCCACCTCGATAGTATACGGGCGCCCTGTGGGTGGAAGGTGGTTTGGGACGTGGAGATGATTCCCTTTATGCGGCTGACCGGTCGTCGGATTCTGTTGCTGTGGATCCTGGGCGGGACCGCGGCGGCCCTGGCCGGGACGTACGCGCGTACCTTGCCGGTGGTCCACACCGGCTCGACCACAGTGTTTCTGGAGCGGGTGTACACCGGTGACCGCTATCAGCGGGAGGCCTTCGTGGCCAACTACAAGTCAGCGGTGGAATCGCTGCCCGCCGTGCATGAGGTAGTGGGTCAGCAACTGGGTCTGACCGGCGCCTCAGTAGCCTCCGCGGTCACCGCCGCTGCGCCAGACCAGGGCGACATCGTCTACGTAGAGTTCGAGAGCACCGACGCCGAGTTGGCCCAACGGGGTAGCTCGGCGGTAGCGGCAGAAACCCTGCGCACCCTCATCCGCACCGAGCTCGACAGTGCTCGCGCCTCGCTCGAGCGGGTCTCCGCCACCGAGGCTGAGGCCCAGTCCGCCCTGCGGACGGTGGCCGCCCCCTTTGCCATCACCGACCTGGCCGCCGGGTTTGAAGCACTGGACCTGCAGGTCATGGGGCTGGAGGCGGAGGTGGCCAAGACCCCCGCCGATGCCACCTACCGCACCAACTTGGAGATCCTGTTGCAGTTCCGTCGGGACCAGCGCGTCGCCATGGGCGCGGCGTTGCCCGAATACGAGCGTTTGCTTTCTCGCTGGGAGACGGCCAAGACGGCCGCTGACCAGGCCACCGTCGCCCTGGAAACGGTCGAGGAGCGCTTGGCGGTAGCCCAGAACGACGAAGCCATCGCCCCCAGTGGCATTAAGAGCGGGTCCGTCTCCCAACAGTCCATCCGTTACGCAGGGGCTGCTGGCATCGCGGTGATCACCCTCACCTTCGCCGCCTTCTTGATGATCGAGACGGTGGCCCAGAGCGCCCGCCGGCGCCGGGCCCCGATGGCGGCCCCGGTACTGATAAGCGCCGAACGCCGGGTTGATCCGCCCACCCCGCTCTACGCGGCCACGCCGCCTACCGAGTCCCAGCAGCAGTCGGCGGCGTCGGGACGTCGTCGGAGCTGACCTTGGTTGCCCGGAACAGGGCTTCTACGCGCGCTTTCCCACCCCACGCCCGACTCACGAGATACTGTCGAGCCATTGTCCGAGCAGGGGGTAGCGCATCGCGATGTCCGACCAGATGAGCGAGCAGAACGAGGCGATCTTCGTCGACCTGATAGCCAGCAGTTGGAAACGTCACGCCGAGCTGACCCGTAACACCCAGACCGACGATCTTTTGGTGGGCGCCGTCATCGCCTCCTCGGTCAACCAGGGCTGGGCCCTCATCGACCTCGCTTCCGACGGCTCTTCGCATCTGCTGCGCTTCGACCATGCCCCCAGCCGCACCCGCCTGGTGGTCGAAGTGCACTCTCTCGCCGAGGATCTGGCCACGGCCAAGGTGCTGGGCCGCCTGGCCAACGTGGAGATTGGCTACGGGATGCGGGTGGACAACTTCTCCCAGGTGTTCCAAGCAGTCAAGACCGAGATCAAATCGGCGCTGTTGGTGTCCACCGAGCCTGGGGTCATCACCGTGGATGGCGATCTCTCTACCGGCTACGTCTACGCCCAGCTCACCCTCCTGCTGGATCTTGATGAGTACCTGACCGGGCCGCTGGCGGTGGACTACGCCAAGTTGCAGGCCCACGTCGGGGCCGTGGTCCATTCGCTCAACAAATACCTCCGCGGGCGGTTGGGCCTGTAATCGCGAGCCCAGACAATCCCGAGAACCCAACCACCTGAGAGGACCTTCATGCTCAAGAAACTGATGGATTTCGCCAATCAGCGGGAGATGCGCGAGTCACGTGATGAGATGGTGGTGGGTGAGTTGGTGTTGGCCATGGCCCAGATGGGCATGCCCGCCACCCGGTTCCAGGCCGGGAGCGACGCCCAGTCCGTGCGTTTCTCCACACCGAACGACACGTTGCTACACAATGTGGCTTTCACCGTGGATCGTAAGACCGGAGGTGGGGCCCTGAGTGAGGCGGTCATCGGCTCCAAGGCGGTGATTACCGTGGTCGCGGAGATCAAGAACTACCTGGCTGATCCCGATGATCTGGTAGGCATGTGGCGCACCGATTTCGCCAACATTACCAAGATGCCGTTGTTGGGTCAGGTCAAGTTGGACCATCAGCTCAATTCGGTGTTAGCCACCAAGAAACTGATTGTTGATCTCAACGAGTTCTTGGGTGACCCTGGGGTTGGTCGGCCTCGGTTGGTGCAATTGCTTCAGTCTACATTGGCCGAGCTGTCCGCCGCTTTGGGCCCTTACAAGAAGCACTCGCCTTTCGAAGTCGAGGGATAGGGAGAGGGATCTCGGTGCTCAAGATTGTCCATCTGGCCCGCCGGCGGCCCGACGTTACCCATCGAGCGCTGATCGCCCACTGGCGCGACGTCAACGTGGCCGAGGTGGCGGCGGAATCGGAGCCTGACCGTTATGTGGTTACGTTCTTTCGGCCGGCGGCAGCGATGGCCGCCCATTCCTGGGATGGGATGGCCGTGGTCCATTTCACCGATGAGCGGCGGGGTCTGGCCATGCTGGAGGACCTGCCGCCCGCGGCCCGGCGCAACGGATTTGCCGACCTCTTGGCCGAGGTGGTGCGTTTCCGGGCCGATGAACACGTGTTCTTCGGTGATCCGACCGCGGTCTTACCGGCCGGCGCGGTCAAGCTGACCTTCTTGGTGGTGCCTCGGCCCGGGGTACACCACGCTGAGCTGGTGGACCATTGGGTACGGGTGCACGGCCCAGCGGTGGCGGGCCCCATGACAGGGATAGAAGGGGCCCTGCGCTATGTTGCCTCGCCGGCCCACCAGCCTGTGGGTGGCTACGCCGGGGTGACCGAGCTGTGTTACGCCAGCCGGGAGGCCTCGGCCAACCACGCGGCTGCGTTGGTGGAGGACGGCTTCGGCCGTTTGGCCGACAACAGTCTGTTCCTAGTTGGTGAAGAACTGATCGTGCGCTGAACGGCGCTGCACTACGGTAGCTGGCCATGGCCACGCCGGAACAGATCGAAACCACCCTGGCGGCATACTACGAGGCATGGAGCGATAACAACCCCGCCCTGTACCGCACGGTATGGGCGCAGGATGGGACCTTCGCCGACCCGCCCACCGACGATGAGCTACCGCCGCTGGGGGCCGATCAGATCGTGGCGGCCATGGCCGATGTGCAGAGCCGGGCCAGCTCCATTCGCTATGAACGCCATCGCACATGGCGCTGTGGCCATTCCTTGGCCGTGCATTCCACCGTCACGATGGGCCTACCCGGGAGCGGGGGCGAGCCAGAAGCGGCGGTGGCAGAAGTTCCTATCATCCATATTTTTCGTTTCAACGAAGACGGGTTGATCCGCCGTCTGGAGGCATTCCTCGATTTCGATCAGGTCACCATGGTGCGCGGGGAACGCCCGGCCTGGATGCCGCCGACGCCGCGCTGAGGGCGAGCCGTTGGTCAGCGGCCTTGCCAATCGGGCTGGCGACCTTCGGCGAAGGCGGCGCGGCCCTCTTTGGCGTCCTCGGTGGCCTGGGCCACGATGCGCATGGTCTCGCCGAAGCGAACGGCATCGACCCAGGGCATCTCCCTGGAGCGCACGGCCACCTCCTTGGTGGTCCGCACCGCCAACGGCGCTACTCGGCATAGCCGCTCGGCCAGGGCCTTGGCGTCGGTCATGACCTGATCATGGGGTACCACCCGGCCGACCAGACCCATCTCCTTGGCTCGGATGGCATCGACCGTGTCGCCTAACAGCAGCAACTCCATGGCATCCTCCCAACGCAGCCGCTGAGGCATGCGGATGGCGCCCACGATGGTGGGCACGCCCAAGCGCACCTCGGGAAAGCCGAAGGTGGCCCGTTCCGAGGCAATGACGAAGTCGCAGAAGGACACCGCGGTGACCGCATAGCCGAGGCAGATGCCGTTGACGGCGGCAATGGTGGGTTTGAACAGCTCCAGGCCGCTCTCGAAGGAGTTGATGGTGGGCTTTTCCCAAAAGGTGCCTTTGAAGGTGCCAGCCGCCCCGACGCCGTCCTTGACGTCGGCCCCTGCGCAAAAGGCCCGGCCCGATCCGGTGAGGATGGCCACCCACGCGTCGGGGTCCTCCAGAAAGGTGGTCCACGCCGCGTTCAGACCCTGACGCATGGCCCCGTTGATGGCGTTGAGCCGTTCGGGCCGGTTGTAGGTGATGGTGACGATGTGGCCGTCCTGTTCGTAGAGCACCGGGGAGGACGTGTCGTTCATGGGCGCAGGCTAGAGCTGGAAACCGTCGGGGCGGGCCGTCGACCGAGGCCTGTCCGAGCGTGGAGATATTTGAAACTACAGAAATTACTGATACCCGGTCTCCTGACGCCGGTGGAGGGATTCCCAAGCGCGGCCGGAGGATCGAGCCGCCTCCGCTCATTGCACCACTCGACGAGACGTTTCTCGAGCGCCCGGGCCGAGTCGCGACAAGAATCGGGGGACCGGGGCAGCGCCCCGGTGTGGGAGGAGGGAACCGTGCCCGGTTGGCCATTTTTGGGGCGAGAGGGGGAGATGGCGCGACTGGCGGGTTTGCTGGCCCAGGTCGAGCCGGCCGGGGCGGTGCTGGTGGGCATGGCCGGCGTCGGCAAGTCGCGGGTTTTGGCCGAGTTCGTCAACTACGCCACCACTCAGGGCGTGCGCAGCCGGGTCATCCATGCCACCCAATCCGCCGCCGCCGTGCCGCTGGGCTGTTTGGCCGAGGTGTTGGCTCCTCGCCTCCCAGCCGGTCGGGGTCTCGCCTCGGTCCCGCTCTTCCACGAAGCAGTGGCCGCGCTGGTGGCGGAGGCCACCGCCGGCGGCCGGTGGCTTCTGGCGGTAGACGACCTGCCCTACCTCGACGATGCGTCGGCGGCGGCCCTTCACCAATGCCTAGTCGCCACCGGAGCCCCCTTTGTCGGCACGGCGCGCCAGCACGAGGCGCGGCCGGAAGCGCTCGACGCCCTGTGGCGGGAAGGCCGCATCGAGTTGCACATGGTGGTGCCCCTGGGGGAAGCAACCGTGGTTGAACTGGCCGAGCGGGCGGTGGGCGGGACCCTGAACGCGGCGTCGTTCCGACTCATCGTTGAGCTGGCCGAGGGCAACCCGCTGGCGTTGCGTGAGTTGTTGGCCAGCGCCAAGGATCTGGGCCTGTTGCGCCAGGTGGGGGAGCAGTGGGACCTGGCCGACGGCTACCAAGCCGGTCAGCAGGTCCAAGCTCTGGTCGCCCACCGCCTGGCCAACACCGAGCCCGATGCTCGCCGGGTGCTGGAGTTGGTCGCCCTGGCCGAGCCAATCGCCCTGGAAGCGTTGTCGGCCCTGGCCGACGTCGACCTCATCGACGCCTTGATCGACCGGAGCCTGCTGGTGGTGCAGCTCGCCGGAGCCCAGGTCTTGGTTCATTCCGGTCATCCGCTGCACGGCGACGTGCTGCGCAGCCAGCTCCCCCCCGGGCGCCGGCGACGTCTGGCTGCCGCCCTGGAACCGCTGCTGCCCGCTGACCCCTCGGCCGGTCCCGCCTTCCTGCGCCGGGCCATGCTCCATCTGGAGGCGGGCTCGCCCTCGGACGCGGGTCTGCTCAGCCGGGCCGCCCTGGCGGCTCGCAACGCGGGGGACCACAGCTTGGCCATCCGCTTCGCGGACGCCGCGCTGGCGGTGCCGAACCTATCGGGCGCTTCGGCCAGCCGGGCCCATTTGGCTGGGGCGACGGCC
Source organism: Acidimicrobiia bacterium (assembly GCA_031422955.1). Taxonomy (GTDB): domain Bacteria; phylum Actinomycetota; class Acidimicrobiia; order Acidimicrobiales; family CAIXPF01; genus CAIXPF01. Next base: position 13,210 of record JANPEN010000112.1, on the reverse strand, counting down.
CATGTGGCGACGGGCGACGCCACCGCACCGGTCTCGTTCGAGCGGGCGTTTTCGGCGGCGCCTGGCGATGAGGAGATGGTGGACTGGGCAGCGGCAGAGGCGCTAGCGGCCTGTGACGCTCATGGCCTGGCCGCAGAGGGGTTGGCCTGGGCCGCCGACCTCGCCCCCGACTCCTCGACGGCAGCCGCCTGGCGGGAGCGGGCAGCGGACCGGCTAGGTGAGAGCTTGCTGCGCTCGCCGATCATCGTGGCGCTGCTGGCGGCGCAGCCCGCCGCGATGGACGGGCCGGCCCTCCTGGACGGCGGTCCCATCCCGATCGGTATCGCGCGGGCCGCCAAGGGCTGGCGGGTTCGCTTCCAGGGCACGGAGTTGGTGCTGGGCGACCGAGTCGGGTTCGCCTATCTGGCCGCGCTGGTGACCAGTCCCGGCCGAGAGGTTCGCGCCGACGTGTTGGCGGCAGGGGGTGGGCAACCGGCGGCACAATCCCGCCAGGTGGTTCTCGATCGCACCGGACGGGCCACGCTAGAAGGGGAAGCGCATCGGGTGGTGGAAGCGTTGCGGCGGGCTCGGCGCTCCGGGCCGGCACGGCACGTCGAGGAGCTCGAGCAACAGGCCGAGGCGTTGGCGGCGGAGTTGGCCCGGCACGGCAGCTTCCGTGGTGCTGATCGGGCCTTCGTCGATGACAACGAGCGCGCTCGCACCGCCGTGCGCAAAGCGATCTTGCGGGCGGTCACCGATATCGAGGCGGTGCACCCCGCCGCCGCCCAGTACCTGCGGTCCCACCTGAGCACCGGTTCGAGCTGCATCTTCCGCCCCTGATGGATTCGCAACGGGCGGCCTGGCCGACCCGGTCGTGCCATACGCCGGCACAGGTTGGCGGCACGGGCTCAGTCAGGGGAGACGGGCATGCGGGCGGTGTTCGAGGAGGCCGGATTCACCCAGTTCCGGGTGGCCCATACCTCCCCCTTCAACCTCGTCTACGAAGCGCGGGCCTGAGCCGGCTGCGGCGGCGCGCCGTGCAGGGCTAGCGTGCCGGGCGGGACAGCTTCGGGCGGGTGACTACCGCCGCTCGGGCCCCGCCAGGCGCTAGCAGCGAAGGACACAGATTTCATGGTCGACCACGTCGAAGCCGAACTCAGCGAAGCCGAGGTCGAGGCGTTCCGGGCTCGCTGCCAAGCTTTCCTTGACGAACACGCCACCGGCATCATCATTGAGGGGCCGGACCCCCGCGGCGCCAACGAACTCGAGGCCAACAAAGCCTTTCAGCAAGCGCTGGCCGCCTCCGGCCTGGCCGGGCTGACCTACCCGACCCAGTACGGCGGGGGAGGCCTGACCAAGGCCCATGATCGCATCTGGCGCGAGGAATACAGCCGCTACCCGGACATGACCAATCAGCTCACCATCAGCCACGGCATGTGCCTGCCCATGCTGGCCGAGTACGGCACCCCCGAACAACAGGCTGCTTTCCTGGGCGACACCATCGCGGCCCGCACCCTGTGGTGTCAGATGTTTTCCGAGCCTGGCGCCGGCTCCGATGTGGCCTCGCTGCAGACCCGGGCCGTGCTCGATGGCGACGAGTGGACCCTCAACGGCCAGAAGGTGTGGACCACCCTGGCCCATCTGTGCGACTACGGCATCGTCATCGCGCGTACCGACCCCGAACAGGTCAAGCACCGGGGTATCTCCATGTTCATTGTGGACATGCGAGCGCCGGGGGTGGAGATCCGGCCTATCAACCAGATCGACGGTGGCCGTCATTTCAACGAGATCTTCTTCACCGATGTGCGCATCCCCCAGGACTGGTTGATCGGCGCGTTCAACGAGGGATGGCGTTTGGCTACCGCCATGTTGATGTACGAACGGGTGGCCATCGGCACCGGTTCCAAGAGCGGTGTGTCCACCCCCACCTACAAGTATCTGGCCGGAGAAGCCGAACGCAGGGGGCGAATGCAAGAAGCACCTATCCGCCAAGGGCTGATGAAGCTTTACAGCGAGGAAACGGCCAAAAGCCTGGTGTCCATGCGCACCAGGGCCGAGCTCAAGTCGGGAAAGACCCCTGGACCGGGCGGGTCGTTGGGCAAGTTGCACGGTGCGGTGATCGCCCGCTTGGCTCGAAGCCTGACGTTGGAGATCACCGGCCCAGCCGGCGTCGCCTGGGACGCCGAGTCTCATGATGGTGATAAGCACGCCAAGAGCGTGCTACGCAGCTTTAGCTCCAATATTGCTGGGGGCACCGACGAGATCCAGAAGAACATCATCGGCGACCGGGTGCTCGGGCTGCCCCGAGACATCGCGGTGGATATCAGCGTGCCGTTCAAAGACCTGCGGGTCGGCACCCAATCCGCCGTCTCGCCGGCCTCAGCCAAGGGCCTCGTCGCGCCATGACCAATTCTGTTGATGGGAACCCCGGCCTGCCCGTGCTGCACCTGGAAGGGGACCGTGCCGTTATCACCCTGCAACGACCAGAAAAGCGCAACCGCATCGAGCCGCCCGACTTGGTGGAGTTGTTGCGTCTCTTCGCCGAGATCGAGGCCGAACCTGACGTGCGGGTGGTCGTGCTGCGGGCCACCGGCCCCTCGTTCTGCTCGGGCTTTCATCTCGGGGCCTTGGCGGCAGGAGCCCGCCCCGAGGTGTCCTTCGGGCAGATGTGTGACCGTCTCGCCTCGCTGTCCATGCCCACCGTGGCCTTCATCGAAGGCAATATCCATGGCGGGGGCACCGACTTGGCCCTTTCCTGCGACCTACGCATCGCCGCCGAGGACATCGAGCTGCTGATGCCGGCGGCCCGGCTGGGGTTGCAATACTACGGCAGCGGCCTGGAACGCTTCGTCAGCCGCATCGGCCCCGGGCCTACCAAACGGTTGTTCCTCACCGCCCTGCCGGCCGACGCCGCCACCCTGTTACGGGTGGGCTACCTCGACGAGATCCACCCCCGGGCGGCGTTGGCGGCCCGGGTGGAGGAGGTGGTGGCGGCCATTGCCGGGCTGGGGCCAGAAGCGGTGGCTCGCACCAAACGGGCCATCAACGCGCTGGCCTCGGGGGAATCGGACCTGAGTGGGATCGAAGCGTCCGCCCGGGATTCCATGCGCTCGGCGGAACACCGGGAAGGTCTGGCTGCTTTGGCCGAGAAACGACGGCCCAACTTCGGGCCCTCGACGTTGGGTTGAGCGCGGTGGTCGAGCCCAAGCGCTTGTCGTTGAACGCGTTCTCGATGAACTGTGTGTCCCACATTCAACAGGGGCTGTGGACCCGCGCCGATACCCGCCAGACCGAGTACACGTCGTTGGCCCCTTGGCTGGAGTTGGCCTCCATCTTGGAGGCAGGCTGTTTCGATGCGTTGTTTCTGGCCGATGTGGTCGGCCTCTACGACGCTTACCGGGGAGGGGCCGAGGTCTCTATACGGGAAGGTATGCAGGTGCCGGTCAATGACCCCATGCTGCTGATCCCGGCCATGGCCACCGTGACCGAGCACCTCGGTTTCGCCTTCACCTCCTCGATTTTGCAGACCCATCCCTTCACCTTCGCCCGCCAGGTCTCCACCGTTGATCATCTGACTCGGGGCCGGGTGGCCTGGAACATCGTCACGTCCTATTTGCCCAACGCGGCGGCGAGCCTGGGGCTGAGCGAGCTGCCCGACCACGACGCCCGTTACGACCAGGCTGATGAGTATCTCGAGGTCGTCTACAAGCTGTGGGAAGCGAGCTGGGAAGATGACGCGGTGCTCGCCGACAAGGCGCGGGGTATCTACGCCGATCCGGCCAAGATCCACCCCATCGACCATGTCGGTCCTCACTATCGGGTGGCCGGTCCCCATCTGTGCGAGCCCTCCCCGCAGCGAACGCCGCTGCTGTTTCAGGCCGGTTCCTCGGAACGGGGCCGGGAGTTCGCCGCCCGCCACGCCGAGTGCGTCTTCGTCATCACCTCGCGCCGGGCGTTGTCTGCCGGGAAAGGACCGGTGGCTGACATTCGGGCCAGGGCCGCCCGCTACGGCCGTCGCGCCGACGACATCCGCTTCTATCAGGGGCTGTCCCCGGTGGTGGGCGGCACCGAGACCGAGGCTAAAGCCAAGGCGGCAGAGTACTTGGAGGGGTTGAGCACCGAAGCGGCGCTGGCTCACTTGTCGGGCAGCATCGGGGTCGATCTGGGCGCCGTCGACCCCGATCGGGCGCTGGAGACCTTTGAAAGCAACGCCATGACCGGGGCCGTGCGCAGCCTGTTGGAATCGGCCCCTCCCGGGACCCGCACCTTTCGGGACCTGGCCCGCTCCAACATGGCTGGCCAGTTCCTGGTCGGAGCCCCTGAGCAGGTGGCGGACACCCTGCAGGCCTTCGGCGAGGCCGGCATCGATGGCTTCAACCTGGTCTACTCCGTCACCCCCGGCACTTTCGTGGACTTCATTTCCGGGGTAGTGCCGGTGCTCCAGGCGCGGGGCCTGGTGCAGACCGAGTACCGCCCCGGCCCGCTGCGGGAAAAGCTTTTCGGCCATCCCCGCCTCCCCGAACGTCACCCCGGCGGCCAACTGCGCCGCCCGGGGGCGTAGCCCGCGCGAGCGCTAGCGAGCCGGGCGGGATGGGGGAGGCGCCTCAGGCGCCGTCGGGGGCGCAGCCCCCGAAGTTAGACAGCCCCCGAAGCTAAACAGCCCCCGAGCCCGATAGCCGGCAGCGTCTGGCTGGGTGAGGGAGACTTACCCCATGGGCATGGGGGCATTGTCAGGCATTCGAGTGGTGGAGTTGGCCGGAGGGGTCGGGGTGGCCTACGCGGCCAAGCTGCTAGCCGACCTGGGCGCCGACGTGGTGCGGGTGGAGACCGGGCCCGACCTGGTGAGGGACCGGCCCCACCAGGTGCATCGTTGGCTCAATACCAACAAGCGCTCGGTGTGCAGCTTGGTCGGCCTGTTGCAGGAGGCCGATCTGATGTTGCACGATCTGGGCCCTCGGGCTGCGGGCACCGCCGGGGTCGACTACGCCACCCTGGCGGAGGCCTATCCGCAGTTGGTACTGGCAACCATCACCCCGTTCGGGATGACGGGTCCGTGGGCTGAATACGTGGCCACCGAGCTGGGCGTCATCCATGCCAGCAGCTGGGGTTTCGTGTCTCCGGCGGCGGCCAGCGACCCCGAGTTGGCCCCCCTCAAGGCGCCCGGCCACCACGCCACCATCCTCACCGCCACCGTGGCGGCCACCGCCGCCCTGGCCGCGGTAGAGGCGGCCAGGCAGCGGGGCCGGGGCGAGCACGTGGATTTCTCCTCGTTCGCGGCGGGCGCCCGCATGACGGAAACGGCCCCGGCGTCGGCCAGTTTTCTGGGGGCGGACGCTTCCCGGCTGGGGGTGCGCACGGTGGTGCCCTGGTCGATCTACCGCTGCCGGGACGGGCTCATCCAGTTCATCTGCGTCGAAGAGGCCCAATGGGTGGCGCTGCTGGCCCTGATGGACAACCCGGAATGGGCCACCATGGAGGTGTTCGCCAGCAACGTAGATCGACGCCAGAACGTGGATCTGTTGGAGTTGTACGTGTCGGAATGGATGGCTGAGCAGTCCGTCCAAGACCTGTACCGGCGGGGCCAGGCGGTCCGGCTCTGTATGGCTCCGGTGTACACCATGGATCAGTTGGTTAACGACGAGCATTTCACGGCCAGGGGCTTCTTCGTAGAGTCACCCGACGGGTTGGTGCTGCCCGGACCTGGTTTCCGTTTCGATCAACCCTGGTGGGCCCTACGCAGCGATGCCCCCGCCCCCGGCGCCCACGACGGTGCCACCTGGCTGCCTCGTGCCGCCGTCCCCTCCCCCCACATCCCCAACACCCCTACCGAACAGATCGGTACTGATGGGTATGATACCGGGAAGCATGATACTAGTCGGTATGTAGGTCGACCATTGGAGGGGGTGAGGGTGTGCGATTTTACCTGGATCTGGGCCGGTCCCTACTGCACGCAGTTGTTGGCCCACCTCGGCGCCGACGTGGTGCGGCTGGAATCGCCCGAGCATCTTTGCCTGTTCCGCCGGCTGCCCTTCAACCCGCCCGGCCATGCGCTGACCCCTGACAGCAACGGCATGTTTCAGCTGTACAACTCCGACAAGCGCAGCGTGGGCATCGACCTGGGCCACGAGGCAGCCAGGGCGGTGGTGGCCCGCCTGGTGGCCAGCAGTGACGTGGTGGTGGAGAACTTTGCAGTCGGTACCCTGGCCAAGCTCGGTTTTTCCGTGGAGGAGCTGCGGGCTATCAACCCCGAGGTGATCGTGGTGTCCCTTACCGGCTACGGCCAGACGGGTCCCTCGGCGGACTACATGGCCTACGGACCATCCGGTGGGGCGGTGGCGGGACTGTACGCGGCCAATGGCTACCAGGGCGGCACCGCGGCAGAGACCGGGGTGGCCATTGGTGACCCCGGTACCGGGATTACCGCGGCTTGGGCCACGGTGGCGGCTCTGGTGGCCAGAGCCCGGGGTCACGGTGCTGCCCGGGTGGACGTGGCCATGGTCGAAGCCATCGCCGCCACGGTGGGCGAGTTGTGGATGCAATATCTGAGCGAAGGCGTCGCCCCTGGTCCGGCCGGCAACACCGACCTGCAGTGGGCCCCCCATGGGGTCTACGCCACCGACGTCGATCAGTGGATCACCATTGCCTGCACCAACGACACCCAATGGCAGGCGCTGGTGCAGGAGGCGTCGGGCCCTCAACCTGTCAGCGCCACCGCCGGTGCCGTTTCCACCGAAGGTCTAGCCGCCCGTTTCAGCGACCCCCGTTTCGCCTCGGCCGCCGGTCGCAAGGCCCACGAGGCCGAAGTGGACGCCCTGATGGGGGAATGGGTGGCGGGGCGGGACCGTTGGGAGCTGACCCGCGCCTTGCAGGCGGTGGGGGTGGCGGCTCTGCCGTCCATCTCGCCGTTGGAGTTGTGGCAGGACAACGAGCAACTGGTCGCCATCGGCATGCTGGAACGGCCCGACCATCCGGTCACGGGACCTCACGTCGTACCCGGGATCCCCTGGCGGCTGGCTCACGGCCCCAACGGGCTCCGTCGCCCGGCTCCTACCCTGGGCCAGCACACTGAGGAGGTGCTCGGCGAGTTGGGCTACCAGCCGGCCGAGATCGAGCAGCTGCGCCGCCTAGCCGTGCTGGCCGGTACTGCCGGGCTGGCCCCGACCAGCTGACCCGGCGAGCTGCTGCTCACGGAATCGCCCTCAGCCCAGTTCGGCCATCCGGGGGAACAGCCTGACGGGGTTGTGATGGAACACGTCGCGCTTGTCGGCGTCGCTCAAGAAGCTGAACGAGCCAATGACGGGGACCAAGTCGTCCCCGGTGATGCCGGGGCCTTCCGGGCGGGGGGCACGGCCGGAGCCGGGCGCCTCGGTGCCGAACACCATGGAGGGCACCCCCCGTTGCTTGAAGGCGCACTCCAGGAAATGCACATCGTGGGCGCAGGTATCGAAGAAGAGGTTGTTGGAGAGATCTTTCTGGGCCAGGTGGGGGTCAGAAGAAATGAACCGGTCCAAAGCCCCGCCGCAATGACAGATGATCACCTTGAGCCCGGGGAAACGGTCGAACACATCGCCGTGGCTGAGGATCTGGGTGGCCAGGTACTGTTCGATCACAAAGCCCAACTGATAATTCTGAGGGACGTGGCGAATGCGGGTATCGAGGCAGTTGGTGCCGTGCACGATGATAGGTAAAGCTCCGTCCTGGCAGCGTTGGTAGAGCGGGTCCCACCAGCGGTCGTTGAGACCGGGGCCGTTTCGGGCACCCTCGGGGTCGGGGGAGACGTACACGCCGGTGAAGCCGTAGTCGGACACGCAACGTTCCAGCTCGGCCAGCACATGGGTGGCGTCGGGGGCGTGGATGTTCTGGGGGAGCTGACAGGCGCCCAGGAACCGGGTGGGGTGCATGGCGCACTGCTTGGCGATGCAGTCATTCACGAAGCGAGTCCACGCCGGCAGGAGGTGATCCTGCATCCAGCCCTGCATCAGGAACGGGCGGGGTCCCAGGATCTGCACGTCGATCTGGCGCTCATCGATATAGGCCAGGTGGGCGTCGACCGAGCGGACGAAATCCGCATCGGCCAAACCGAACTGGGCCGCTGCGGGGGTGTTGATGGGACTGGCCATCACCCCATTGGTCGCCTGCAACAACATGTTCAGGTAGCCCACTCCACCCATGGGAGCTGAAACGTGGGCGTGAACATCGAGAACCTTGACGCCATCGAACACGTAGTTGTCCTTCCATCGCCGGTCGGCCGGCTCACCGGGGCAGCGGCCGCCGCCGCCTTCGGGTCTAGCATGCCGACATCATCGCTCCAGCCCATCGGCCCATCCTGCGGCGGCTGCTGTTCGCTCCCCACCTCGTCGGCGGGCTCGCCCTGCTGGCCGTGTTCGGCGTGCTCTCCGCTTCGTTGGTGGCCTGTAGCGATGCCTCGGGGGAGCCGAAAGACGACGCGGCCGATGTTTACAGCGCCATCATCCGCCAGCTTCTGGTGGAACAGGACAGCGCAACATCGCCAGGGCCACCTGCTGGCAGCCAGAGCTCTCGGCGCGACACCGCTCCACAGTCGTTGCGTTCGGTGTTCGTAGAACCGCTGGGCGATGGTTACGTGATTGATCTGACCGTGCAGGCCCGGGTGGTCAAGACGCTGAAGGCCCTGGCCGAGGTGCACTTCATCGACAACCGGGCCGAGGCGGTTGAGAAGGATGAGCCGGGCGAGCCGGTTCGCAACGAGGGCATGCTGGTTGGCCTGGGTCCGCTGGTGCAGGCCTCTGACCGCCAGCGCACGGTAATCGTGCGCCGTTACCTGGGACCCAAGGACCACGAGGATCTGCTGGTTACTGTCACCGCGTCGGGTGAGGATTGGCTCGTGGTTCTGGCGGAGGTGCCCTGACCGGATCGACGGGGTTTACGGGAACGACGGCATCCACGGTGATCTCCTGTCCGGGGTTGGAGCCCGCCCGCAGTGCTACCGCCGCCTGCAGGGCCTGGTGGGCTTCGACCGGGCCGGCGTCGCCCCGCAACGCCACCGTCCGTTGCTGGCGCAGGACCGCGGCGGCCAGCTCCGCCGTTGGGTCGCACCACGTGAGCAGATCGAGCAGCAGGGCGGCTTCGAGCACGGCATGGGAGTACTGGCCCGCTGCTTGCAGGTGGCGGGCGTGTTCGAGGACGCTTCGGGACAGATCTAGCGGTGGCACCAGGGCGCCGCGCCAGCGGATGAGCGCGTTGCGTTCCACGTTGAAGGCCAACCCGCCGATGGCCAACACACCCGCGGTGACCAGCAACCCGACCCATCCAGGCACATGCACGCTGACCGGTCCCACCGCGCCGGCCACCCAGGCCAACTGAAAGCGGGTCTCGAAACCGGCGAAGGCTCGCCCCCGGTCCACGTCGGGGGCGTGGGACTGCACGATGCTGTCGAAGGCCAACCGCCCCACGTTGCTGCACAAGGCCAACGCCACCACGCACACGACCAGCACCACTGGCCCCACCCGGGCCGAGCCGACCAGGCAGCACAGGGCCGGTACGGCCAGGGCGCCCCGCACCAGGGTGGGCTCCTGGTAGCGCCGCCGAAGACGCGGACCGACCAGCGTGCCCCCTACCGCTCCGAGGGTGCTGGCCCCCGCCACCAGGCCGAACACCCAGGGCTGGACGCCGGAGCGTTTGAGCTCGAAGGCGATGAAGAAGGCCAGGAAGCCACTGGCCGCCCGCAACACCGCCACGCTGGCGGCGGCGGTCAACACGTCGGGGTCGTGGAGCTCTTCAAACTCCTCGGCCGGGGTGACAACGGTGGCCACTTGGGATGGGGGCAGGCGAAAGGCCAACACCGCGGCCACGCAGAAGGCGGCGGCGGCCAGCAACACGCTGATCTCGGCCCGGCTAAGGGCAAGGACCACCGCGCCCACCGCTCCGCCGGTGGCGCTGCCCAGCGCCCCCAGCCGCGACAGCCGGGCATTGCCGGCCAGCAGCAGGTTGCGCTGGGGTTCCAGACGGGGCAGCAGGGCGGCCTTAGCCACCGAGTAGGTCTTGGCTGCCACCAGCACCGCCAACGCCTCCGGATAGAACAGCACCGTGCGCAGATGGACCGCCAGTAGCAGGCACAGCAGCGTGCGGGTCAGGTTGGCTGCCCCCACCACCCGGGGATAACCCTGGGCCACCCGGTCTACGCCAGGACCGATGAGGGGGGCCAGCAGAGCGAAGGGCGCCATGGTCAACAGCAGGTAGAGCAAGATGTTGGGCCGGGCGGCATCGATGGACACGTTGAAGAACAACGAACCAGCCAGCGAAACCGCGAACAGCCCGTCGCCCATTGCCTGGCAAAGGTGGATACGAGCCAACGGCCGGGCCGCTCCGGTGCCGATGGCCAGGTTGGCCACACCGCCGGCCCCACGGCAGAGGAGTCCCACGGGCCCTCCGAGCCACCCCTGCTGCATGGGCTCGACGGTAGCCGGGAGCGCTCATGGTGCTGCGCGGGCGTCCCAGAATGTTGGGCAGGCGGCCCCTGCCCACTTGCCGTGGGCAAAGGGCTCGATCGCGTCATCGTCACGCCTTCGGCACGGTGATCTGGGTCGAGTTCAGCCTGGCCTGAGCGGCAGGGATCTAGCCCGGGTTGACCGCGTGGGCGGCGCGCTGACCGGCCGCCACGTCGAGCCCGGCCCGCCCGAGCAGGTAGCAAGCGATGGGGGCGGCGAGGCGCTCGGAGGCGTGGGCGGCGGTGCCGGCCAGCTCGAGCAGGGCCAAGAAAGTGTCCTCGTCGGGCGGTTCGATCCCGAGGAGGTCGGCGAAGTCGTTGACCCATGTGCGTCCGTCCACGTTGGAAAAACTAGCCGGGGCTGGCGGGGAGTCGGGCCGGCTACTGTCCGGCCATGAACGTGGCGCTGTTCGCCCAACGGGTGCTGGACGGCCTGGCTAACGGGGCCCTCTACGGGTCCTTGGCGCTGGCTGTCACCCTCGTCTACCGCTCCAGCGGCAGGGTCAACCTGGCCCAGGGTGAGCTGGCCACCTTCGGCACCTACCTGTCCCTCGTGTTGTCCACCCCGGCTTCGGCCGCCTTGGCCGGCACCCTCACCGTTTCGCGCTGGCTGCCGGCAACGCCGTGGCCGTTGTGGTTTGCCATTCCCGCCGCGGTTGCCTTTTCGGCCCTGTTCGGGGCGTTGTTGGAGCGCTACGTGATTCGCCGCATCCCCGAACACGACGGGCGTGGGGCCCTCAGCCTCACTGTGGCGTTGCTCTTGTTGATAAACGCGCTCAGCACCCGCTGGTTCGGTTCGGGGTTGCGTGCCTACCCTTCGCCGTTCCCCAACGACGTGGCGGATCAGATCACCCTGGGAGGCGCCCGGCTGCGTTACACCACCATCGGCACCTGGCTCACCTTGCTGGTGGTGTTGGGCCTGCTCTACGGGCTGCTGTTGCGGACCCGCTTCGGGCTGGCCTTCCGGGCGGTGTCGAGCAACCGCAGCCACAGCGCGCTGTGCGGGATCAAGGTGGGCCGGGTGCTCACCGGGGCGTGGGCGCTGGCCGCTGCGCTGGGCACGCTGGTGGGTTGCCTGGCCGCCAACCGTTTGGTGTTAACCCCCGCCATGATGACCCGGTTGCTGGTCTACGCCCTGGTGGCGGCGACCATCGGTGGGTTGTCCAGCCCCGTCGGCGCCTTGGTGGGCGGCCTGTTGGTGGGGGAGGGGCAGAGCCTTTTGGGCGGCTACGTGCCTGGGGTGGACAACGTGTTGGCTTTCCCGCTGCTGGTGGCGGCCATGGTGGTGATGCTCTATGTGCGCCCCGGGGGACTGTTCGCCGCCGCCGGACTGCGCTCGGCCCGCGCCGATGTCGACGCCGCCCCCGCCCCGGCCAACGTCAGGGTGGAAGCGACGGTGGCGCCGCGTTGGTCCATTCCCGGGCGCAGCGCTACCTGGCGTTTGCTCCGGGCCGGGCTGGTGGTGGCGGCGCTGGTGGCCATCGTGGTGCCCGCCTTTGTGTTCCCCTACCTCGAAGCCCGGATGACCACCGAGGTAGTGGCCACCGCAGTAGCGCTGTGGGGCCTGGGCTTCCTGGTCGGGGACGCCGGGCGGATTTCCCTGGCCCACGCCACCTTCATGGGGGTAGGGGCGTACACCACCGCCATCGCCGCCGCCCGCTACGACGTGCACCCCTTCCTGGGGGTGGCGCTGGCCGGGGTGGTCGGTTTCGCGGCCGGGGGTTTGTTGTCCCTGCCCGCCCTGCGTATCCGAGGCCAGTACCTGGCCATGGTCACCTTCGCCTTGGCGGTGATCTTCCCTTCGCTGCTGAACCGCTTCAAATGGTTCACCGGCGGCGAGTTCGGCCCGCCGCCCACCGAGACCCCCCGTCCCCCTTCGTGGCTGGGGATACCCACCGAGCGAACCTTCGCCTGGCTGCATCTGGTCTCGTTAGCGGCGGCGGTGATGTTGGGCTGGATGCTGAATAACCTGCGCCGAGGCAGCTTCGGGCGGGCGGTACGGGCCAGCGCTCAGCACGAGGCCGCGGCCGCCGCAATGGGCGTGTCGGTGACCAGGGTGCGCACGTTGACCTTCGCGGCCAGCACGGCGCTGGCTGGCATCGGCGGCGCCTTCGTGGCGGTGCAGACCCAGGCGGTGACCTCGGCCCGCTTCGACGTGATGCGCTCGTTCGCCCTGTATGCCATGGTGGCGGTGTTCGGGGCCGGTTCCCTGCTCAGTGCGGTGTTGGCTGCGGTGGCTTTCGTGGGCACCCCGTGGCTGCTGATCGAACTCAACCTCAACATCGGCGCCCAGGGGGTGGCCCCCGATGCTCCCGGTGGCGGGGCCTACCTGTTGTGGGGCCTGGCCCTGGTAGCCGTCACCGTCGCCGTACCCGACGGTCTGGTGCCCCTGCTGCGACGGCGTTTCGCCCGGGTGTTGCAGATCACCGACAAGGACCACCCGGAGGCCCTTCTGGCTGCCCGCGGTCGGGAGGACCGTGCGGGTCGAGCGGGTCGGCGCCGGCCCGAGCCCCCGGTCGAGGACGGTCAGGTGGGGTTGGTGTTGCTCGATGTCGACGCGCCGTTTGGGCGCCTGGACTGACTGCGGCGCGGTGGCGCGGTGGCCGACGGCGGCCTGCGGCCATCCTCTCGCCGAGATCAGCCGGTGGCGGTGGGTGAGACTGCTTCTGGGGCCGATGCGCATACCGCGGTCCAGTACTTGCTCAGCACGGCGATCTGTTCCTCCAGGTTCGTGCACAGCCACGTCGTAGGTGTGGACCTTTTCGC
>JANPEN010000111.1:0-6340 GCA_031422955.1 Acidimicrobiia bacterium | reverse complement strand
GTGCGGCACTCCGTGGCGCTCCATCCGCCATGCTGTTTGACCGCCAACCACTAACCGCGACGCTTATTGACGGGCAAGCTGGGGCGTGGGCCCGGTTTTCGCCCGGGGCCGACGGGCGTTTTGGAGACCTGGGCGGTTTTCTTTCCCGTACCACTCGGTATGGGGCGAGATTGTCGACGGAGGGAGCGCAGAGCGCAACCGAGCGTCAATCTTTTTGACCATTGCTGAGGGGGGTCTGCCAGAAAACCGCCCAGGTTCACCGCACTTCGGATATTTTCAGCTGCTGTTCTTCCCGGCTGGCTCGCCGCGCTGGCTTGGCTCGGGGCGGCTACATTGCCGGCCCATGATCGGTGGCCAGGCAGGCCGACCAGATCGCCACCGAGCGGCTGCCAGAGGCGCTCGAGAGCCTGCGCAACCCGACCCCCGAAGCGCGGGCGCAGGCCCTGCCTCAGGTGGTGTCCACCACCACGGACGAGGTGGGCCACATGGCCAACGCCTTCAACACCGTGCTGAGGACCTCGGTCGAAACCGCCATCGCGCACGCCCAGCTTCGGGCCCAGACCAAAAACATGCTGGTGAAACTTGGGCGGCGTAAATCAGGCCCTCCTCGAGCGGTAGCTGGCGCTTATGGACGAGCTCGAGAGCCGCCGGGAGGATACGGCGATTCTCGAGAAGCTGTTCCGCATTGACCCTCTCATGACCCGGATGCGCCGCAACGCCGAGAACCTGGTGGTGCTGGCCGGCCAGAAGCAGGCCCGGAACTGGAGCGAGGCCGTGCCGGTGAGCGACGTGCTGCGGGCGGCAGCGTCCGAGGTCTCCAATATGGGCCGGGTGAAGATCAACCTGGGCGCCGTGGACCACATCGACCTCGCCGGGCCCCACGCCGTGGATGTGTCCCACCTGCTGGCCGAGCTCATCGAGAACGATCTGTCCTGCTCCGCGCCGTCCACGCAGGTCCTGCTGCGCAGCCGAGCGCACCCGTGACGAGCTGAAGGTGTGGATCACTGACAGCGGCGTGGGCCTGAAGCCCGCCGAGCTGGCCGAAGCCAACAAGCGGCTTCTCAACCCGCCCGACATCGACTCGATGGCCATCGACCGGGTCGGTTTCCACTGAACCTCCTGGGGCCGATCATCTAGGGTCCGAGCTAGGTCCGAGGCCCGGGCCCACGAGGAGGAACCCATGCGGGCAGTGGTGCTGAACGGCTACGGCGGGCCCGAGGTGTTGGCGGTGCAGCAGCTGCCGGATCTGGTGCCGGGCCCCGAGGAACTGCTGGTCGAGGTGGCCGCTACCGCCCTCAACCGGGCCGACCTGATGCAACGCAGCGGCCGCTACCCCCAGCCCGGGCCCAAACCCCAACACGAGATCCCCGGTTTGGAGTTCGCCGGGCGGGTCACGGCCATCGGCGGCCGGGTCACGGCGTACCAGGTCGGTGACGAGGTGATGGGCATCCTCAGCGGCGGTGGGTACGCCAGCCAGGTCACCATCCACGAACGTCAGGCCATCCCCGTACCGAGCGGTATTGCCGTGGCTGATGCTGCAGCCATCCCCGAGGTGTGGCTCACCGCCTGGGACGCGCTGGTGCTGCAGGGTGGCCTGGCCCCCGGTGGTACGGCGCTCATCCACGGCGGGGGCTCCGGGGTGGGCACCGCCGGCATTCAGCTGGCCAACTGGATTGGCGCCAAGGCGGTGGTGACGTGCTCCGCCGGCAAGGTGGCCCGCTGCCTGGAGCTCGGCGCCGCCGCCGCCGTGGACTATCGCAGTGGTGACCCGCTGGCCGCGGTGCGCCAGGTATCCGGTGCTCGGGGCGCCGACGTGGTGCTCGACGTCATCGGCGGGGAGAACCTGGACCTCAACCTTGATGCGTTGGCGTTGAAAGGTGCCATCGTGCAGGTCGGCACCATGGGTGAGGGCACCGCCCCCATCGCCCTGGGCAAGCTCATGATGAAGCGGGCCAGGCTCATCGGCACCGTGTTGCGGGCCCGGCCGCTGGAGGAGAAGGCGGCGCTGGCCCAACGCTTCACCCGGGAGCTGGTCCCCGCCTTCGCCGCCGGCCGTCTGCACCCCGTGATAGACCGTCGCTACCCGTTGGAGGAGATCGCCGCCGCCCACCACTACCTGGGTTCTGACGCCAGCTTCGGCAAGGTCCTCATCGACCTCCGCTGAGCGCAGCCGGCCTCAGTCCTTGAGGTTGCGGGCGAACAGGTCGTGGAGGCGCTCCCAATGACGCTCGCCCGCAGCCTTGTCGTACAGGGCGCGCTGCGGGAAGGCGAAACCGTGCTGCGTGCCGGGGTACCACTCGATACGGGCGTTGGTACCGGCAGCCTGGAGGTGGGCCTCGAGCTCGTCGATCATCTCCTTGGGGGCGTAATCGTCGAACTCGGCGCAAGCGAAGTACAACTCGCCCGTGACCTTCTCGGCGAGATGCGCCGGGGATTTGTCACCGAAAAGGCGCACCCCGTAGAGCGAGGCTGCGGCCCGGATGCGGTCCGGGAACATCCCCGCCATGGCAAAGGAAAACGGACCGCTCATGCAGTACCCCATGCATCCCACCCGGCTGGCGTCCGCGGCGGGTAGGGCGTCCACGTAGGCCAACAGCGTCTCGGTATCCGACGCCACCATCGGATCGCTCAACTGATTCATATACGCGAACATCTGCTCACGCGACGCCGGATCGTTGAAATCCAACTCGAACTCGCGGGTCTGGCGATAGTACAAGTTGGGCAGCACCACCACATACCCCGCGGTACCCAAGCGGCGGGCCATGTCGTGCAACTCTTCACGCTTGCCGGGAGCATCCATATAAAAGAACACCACCGGGTGGGGTCCCCCCTCCTCGGGATGGGTGACAAAAGTGTTCATCGTCCCGTCGGCGGTCTTCAGGTCCAGATGGTGCTCGATCATGGCGGAACCGTAGCCCCCAACCCGTGCAGGCCGCGAGCCGCCTCCGGGTCGAACTTGCAGCTGCTAGACACACACCACGTCGAGGATTCGAAAATGGGGGAAGCGATGAGCGGAAACGGACTCCGGGGCGTGGTGGTGGGCCGCAGCATGGCCGGTCTGGCGGCGGCGGCGGCGTTGTCACGCCATTTCAATCATCATCGTTGACCGTGACCCCGACCGTGCCACCGCCGAGCCCCGTCCCGGTGTCGGTCAGGGCCATCACTACCACGCCTTGGCCCAAGGAGGCCAGCAGGCACTGGAGCGTCTCCTGCCCGGTGCGGTGGCCGAACCGGAGGCCGCCGGCGCCGTGGAGTTTTCCTTTGCGCTCGACTACCGTGTCTACGCTGCCGGCACCTGGCACCCCAATCGGGACCTCGGTTTCACCAGCCTCAACGCCACCCGGGGGCTGATCGAGCACGTGGTCCTCGAGCGTCTGCGGCGGGAGTCAGCGGTGCAGGTGCGAGGGTCCTGCAAGCTGGAACGGCTGCTGTTCCAGGATGCTGGTGCCGAGGCCGGTCGGGTGATCGGGCTGGAGGTGCGTGGGACCGACGGCGCCATCGAGTCCATCACCGCGGACCTGGTGATCGATTGCACCGGACGGGTGTCCAAGGTGCCCGAGGTGCTGGTGCAAAGGGGCTACGACCCCGTTCAACAATTCGCCCTGAACATCGGCATCTCCTACACCAGCGCCATCTTCCGGGCGCCAGCTGATGCCGCCGGGGGGTTCAAGTCGGTGGCGGTGCTGCCCGAACCGCCGGTGAAACGGGGCGGGTTCGTGGCCATGCTGCAGGACGGCGCCTGGATTGTCTCGCTCCACACCCGCTTCGAAAAGGAACTACCGAAGACCTACGACGAGATGCTGGCCTTTGCTGAAACCATCGAGGCACCTGACGTGGCTGATTTCCTTGGCCGGGCCACCCCCGAGAGTGAGATCCGCAGCTTCCGCAAGGGTGAGGCCATCTGGCGGCGCTTTGACAAACTCACGCGATTTCCCGATGGTCTGCTGGTCCTCGGTGACGCCATGGCCAGCTTCAACCCGATCTTCGGTCAGGGCATGTCCGTGGCCTGGCTGGAAGCCGGCGCGCTGGATGACGTGCTCGCCGCTCGCTTGGCCAGTGGCTCCGGGCTCGATGGCATCAGCGGCGAGTTCTTCCCGGCGGCCATGACTGTCAGCCGTGCCGCCTGGAGCTCCAGCACGCTGGTGGACTCCGCCTACGACGAGGTCACGGGTGACCGCAATCCCAACGCCGCGCGGAACATCCACCTCATGAAGGGCTTTCGGCGTCTGCTCCACGATGACCCACAGCTGCACGCCGACATGATCGCCGTGGGGCAGATGACCGCTACCGGAGACGCCCTGTTCACGCCGGATCGGATGGCACGAGCGATGGCCGCCGCCGAAGGCCACTAACGGCATTGTCGGCTCGGTTCGCCGGCGACAATCGAGCGCCCGCGTGAGCCCGATCAGGGGCGGTACGGGCAGAGAAAAGTCCATTGGGCTGATTTGGTCCACGCGCCGGTCGTGACAGGGGTGATGCTTCGACACATAGTGACCGCACGGTTCCGTTCCGTCTAAATTCGACGGCGGTGAGGACGACGCTGTGGCCCAAATCAGCCCAATGGACTTCGATTCAGCGCATTTCATGCACTTTCGGGCAAATTTCTGCGGGAACGGCCAGCGGCGGGGTGGTAAAACGACGACGGACGCCCTCCCCCGTGGTGCGCGAACTCCAGGCCGGGGATCTCGTGGAGTGGTTTGGGGCCGGGCTGGGGGTAACGACCCGAGCGCTGGAGCAGATCGGCCCGGTTGAGGGCGATGGCCACCACCTCGACCAGCAGTTCCTCGGGACCGGGGACCAAGTCGTCGAGTTCCTGGAGCCGCAACACTTCTGGCCCGCCGTAACCATTCAGCACCACCGCGCGCATGTTGTTCCTTCCCCGCTGACCGGCCGGTCGACCCCGGTGACCTTACTGCGCGCTGCGGTTGGCCAACCCGTTCACCGCAAGCGCCGTACTGCGGGGTATGGGGCCAAGGCAACGGGAGCGACGTGGACCCACACGTCGGTGATGGCCAGCCCCGAGGGCGACACCAACACCGGGTCGAGACGCACCTCGGCCAGCTCAGGAACCTGTTCCATCAACGAGGAAAGCCGTCCCAGCACTTCCTCCAGGGCGACCAAGCCGGCATTGGAACCGGCGGTGTTGGCCTGCTCGAGGCGAGCCAACAACGACGCCAAAGGGGAAGCCTGCACCAGGCGGGCGGTGTCCACGGTGGTCAAAGGGACCAGGCGCACGGCGAGTTCATGGGGGTCGCTGCCCTGCGCCCCGCCCCGACCCAGCGCCACCAACGGGCCGAGACGGTTGTCCTGGTGACCGAGCAGTTGCGCGTCGAGGCCCGCTTCTGCCATGACCTGCACCACTACCGTACCTAACGGTATGTTGAGGCCGGCACCGAGCCCGTCTTGCATGGTTCGGTAGGCGGCCCGCAACTCGGTTTCGTCGTACAACCCCAGGGCCAAACCGGTGGCGGTCGAACGGGCCAGCCGGGCTCGTCGGACCGCCTTGAGGGCCACTGGATAGCCGAGCTGACCGGCGGCGGCCACCGCCCGGTCGAGGCCGTCCACCTCGACCTGAGGGACGGGGTCCAGGCCGGCCGCCCGCAGCAGCACCAGCGCATCGGCCAGCGCCAGCAGCTGGCTGCGACCGGGGGGAACCGCTCCCACCGCACGGCCCACCACCGAGCCGATGCGGTCGAGATCAAGCTGCTCAAAGCGAGCCACCGGCCCCTGGGGTTGGTTGCGCCACTGGCCATAGCGGGCGGCGTGGGCCAGTACCCGGCAGGCCTCTTCCGGAAAGCGATAGCGGGGCAGATCTCCGCGTTGGGAAACCGTGTCGAAGCGCCCTTCACCGAAATAAGAGGCCAAAACCGGCCGTTGCCCTTGCGACATACCTACCGGTAGGTCGAGCGATAGAAGAGGGCGGCCGGCGGCTACCGCGGTGTCGACCGCGGCGGCCGCGGCGGCGGCGTCTTGGCCAAGGGTGGGAGCAAAGACCACCAGCACCGCGTCATACCCGGCCCCTTCGGTTGCCGGCTCCGTGGGCGGCGGCGCAGAAACGGCGGCGGCCACCGCGGCGGCGAAGGCAGCGACATCGCCGGTGACTACCCGGGCCTGGGCCTGGAGGCCGGCCTGACGGGCCGTCTGCATGCCCAGCGCGGCGGTGCCGGCGCTGTTGGCCAACACCACCACTCGGCGGCCGTGGGGTAGGGGCTGGGCGACCAGGTACCGGGCCAGCCCGAACAGCTCGGCCAAGGAATCGGTTTCGAGAATGCCGGCCTGGGTCATCAGCGACGAGTAGGTCGCCTCCCCCGGCCTGGTCGGTGCCGCCCCCCGATCGAGG
>JANPEN010000110.1:0-3850 GCA_031422955.1 Acidimicrobiia bacterium | reverse complement strand
CCCGCGCCGGTCGGGCTTTGGGGAACCTTCGCTGATGCTGACGGTGGACTACGACCGGCTCGGCCTCGAGCCCGGCGACCGAATGCTGGATCTGGGCGCCGGCCTGGGCCGCCACGCCTTCGAAGCCTTCCGCCGAGGGGCCAGCGTCACCGCGGTGGATGTCAACCACGACGAGCTGCGCAGCTGCACCAACACCTTCGCGGCCATGGCCGAAGCCGGAGAGGTGCCCCACGGCGCCACCGCCGCCTCGTTGCAGGCCTCGGCCTTGACCCTGCCCTTCACCGACGGTTGTTTCGATCGGATCATTGCCTCGGAGGTGCTCGAGCACATCGAACCGGACCAGGCCGCCCTGGCGGAACTGGCCAGGGTGCTGCGCCCCGGCGGCTGCTTGGCGGTGACGGTGCCCGCCTGGTTGGCCGAGACGGTGTGCTGGAAGCTTTCGCAGGACTACCACGCCCCCGCGGTGGCCGGCGGTCACCTGCGCATCTACAGCGCGGCGGTGTTGCGCAGCCGCCTTCGCCAGGCCGGTTTGGAACCCTTCGCGACGGGACGGGCCCATGGCCTGCACACCCCGTACTGGTGGCTGCGTTGCCAGGTGGGGATCAACAACGACGGGCATCCGCTGGTGCGGGCCTACCACCGGCTGCTGGTGTGGGACATCACCCAACGGCCCTGGTTGACCCGTCTGGCCGACGCGGTGGCCAATCGCATCGCCCCCAAGTCGATCGTGGTCTACGCCCGTCGCCGCCGAGTTGAGGCAACCGATGTGGCTGGCTGACGTACCCGGAGCGTTGCGGTCCCAGCAGCTGGCCGCCACCGTGGACAGCATCGCGGACTGGCAGTTGCCCAACGGCATGATCCCGTGGTTCCCTGGCGGCCACGCCGATGTCTGGAACCACACCGAGGCAGCCATGGCCCTGCTCCTGGGCGGCCGCCGCACCGAGGCCGAGCGGGCCTTTTCGTGGCTGGCGGCCCGGCAGCGCAGCGACGGGGCCTGGCACCGCTACTACCTGGCCGATGGGGTAGAAGAAGACAAGTTCGACGCCAACTGCTGCGCCTACCCCGCCACCGGGTTGTGGCATTTCTACCGCTGCACCGGTGACAGAGCCGTGCTCGAAGCGTTCTGGCCCATGATCGACGCCGCCTTGGATTTCGTCGTGGGGCTGCAAACGACTCGAGGGGAGATCCTCTGGGCCCGCCACGCCGACGGCACCCCGTGGAGTTTCGCCCTGCTCACCGGCAGCTCCTCCATCAGCCTGAGCCTGGCCTGCGGCCTGCGTCTGGCCGCCGCCCAGGGGTTGGAGCGACCCCACTGGGAACAGGCCAGAGCCAAACTGATCCACGTCATCCGCCACGACCCCACCGCCTTTGCGCCCAAGCACCGCTGGGCCATGGACTGGTACTACCCGGTGCTGGTCGGCGCCCTCGAAATGGAGGTGGCCCGCCACCGCTTGGCCGAGGGCCAGAAGCGGTTCATACTGGAAGGGCGGGGAGTGCGCTGCGTGGCCGACCAGCCCTGGGTGACCGCCGCGGAAACCTGCGAGTGCGCCCTCGCCTTTCGGGCCGCCGGCCTCACCGCTCAGGCGCAGGCGCTGTTCGGCTGGGCCCAGGCCCATCGTCATGAGCCCAGCGGCCGGTACTGGACCGGTTTGGTCCACGCCGAGACCCCGTCCTCGGGTCCGACCGAGCCGCCGGTGACCTTCCCCGACCAGGAATGCTCCACCTACACCGCCGCCGCCGTGGTGCTCGTGGCGGACGCCTTGGCCGACGCCAGCCCCGCCGCTGACCTGTTCCGCCCGGACCCGTTCCGGCCGGTGGCGAACGCCCACCCCGCGTCATCCAAGCGCCTAGCCACCGGCTGAGGTCCGAGCACCGCGCCCAGATTTAACAGACCGGTGCCGGTGGGGGGGTGAGTCCGCCGACCATCGCCGATGGGGGGCCCGCCCGGTCGGTTACCTTGGACCCGTCGACCACGTTGATGCTCAAGTGATCGAATCGGTCCAGGCTTGGACCTTCATGAACAGCGCTACGGCCTCCGTGATCTCCACGATCGGAGCGATATCGAAGTCCATGCGCGTGGTCCACGGTGCGGTGGCTTCGAGCAACGCTTCGGCCGTTGCGGCCTCCGCGACGAACATGCCCCCCTTCCCGTCAGCTCGCGCCCAATGAGCCTTGAACTCGAATCCCGCCGGAGGCGTCCAATTAGTGAACAGTTGCGTGTTGCGCTTGGCACTTTCCTCGCTGTCGAACCTCGTTGTGTACGAGCCACCAACCAGCATCTGTATCTCCCAGCTCTGTAAGGCGAAGGTGCCGGGAATCGAGGCTGGCATAAATCAACGGCGCGGTCAAACGATCGGCTTGGTTGGGCGGTGCCGTGGGCTCGGCATGACTCGGCGTTCACCCGGGCATTCGAGGATCTGGTCGTACACGACGCGATCGTGAGCAACAAGCAAGCCGCCGCCGACCAGCTCGACCCGTTCGTCAAACTCGCTCGCAGCATCCGCCGCTACCGCCCGTCGATCGAAGCGACCATCGAATGGAAGCTCACCAACGGGATCGCCGAATCGAACAACGCCGCCATCGGCCGCATGCCGCATCCGCAGCAGCGCCCGCGGCTACCACGATCCCGAAGCGTTCATCACCATTGTCATGCTCGACCGAGCCGGAATCGGACCCGACCTCCCCTGGGCCGCGTAACTAATGCACCCACGAGAGCGACAGTTGTCCCGAATTTACTTACCCACCGAGCACGGTCGTCGGTCACGGCGGACTGGAACTAGAATCGCCCGATCGAACGCCTGGAAGGCAGTCACTTCCTCGTCAAGACGATGGTCGGTCCCTTCCTTCCGCCTATGTCTGCCGACTCGTGTCGGAACGGCGGCTGTAGAGCTGATGATCCTTTCGCGCAAGCGGTTCTCCAGCTGATGCTTGCGGCCGAGAGCGTTGAGGACGCGCATTGAGGTGAGGTCAGCCGACCACACCAGTAAAGGCCATCGCGATCACACGGACGACGCCGAAGGGAAAGAAATTTTTGACCCTCTTGAACACGCGTTCGCATACTGCTATGCTAACGGCATGACGACGGCCAGGTCCGAGCACATCTCGTGCGCTGATGTCGTGGCGTGGTTGCGGGCCGAGGTACGTGCAGTTGCTCCGGGGCAATACAGTCCCGAACTGTTGGGGTTCGCTCAACAGCTCGGGAACCTGACCCAGGAGTGGGTACGGCGGCTGGCCTTGGCCGGAGAGAACAGCGGCAATTGGGCCGAGGATGGCTTTACCTCTGCCTCGGCCTGGGCTGCGTGCCATACCGGGCAGTCTCGAAGTCAGGCTCGCCGAGTGTTGGGCCAGGCCCGCCACCTTGAACACATGACCCATAGTTCGGCGGCGGCGGGGGCGGGGTTGTTGAACGAAACCCAAGTCCGGTTGTTGACCGGCTGTCGGGCCAAAGCCCAAGCCAACTACAACGACAACATCGACGAGGTGCTGGTGAGGCTGAGCTCCATTGGAGAACTGGCTGCTGCGTGCCAGGCGTGGGTCGCGGCCGCCGAGGCGGTGGACAGCCCCGACCCCACCGACCTGGTTCCGCTCGAACCCGAACCCTCCGCCGTGCACCTGTCCGAAACGTTTGAGGGGCGCTGGCATCTCGAAGGAGACCTCAGCCCCCAAGACGGCCAGCTCCTCAACCAGGCCCTCGACACCGGCATCGGCCGCTACCTCCAAGCCAAACGAGACGGGGACCCGTCGCTGGAAACCTTGAGCATCCCCGCCCTACGCGCCCAAACCCTGACCGACCTCGCCGCCAACAGCCAGCGCCGCGAACCGGGCAGCCGGTCCCGGTCAGACCGCCACC
>JANPEN010000109.1:0-14028 GCA_031422955.1 Acidimicrobiia bacterium | reverse complement strand
GGGGGTGTGGCCGCCAACAGTCGCTTGCGGGAGCGCTGGCTCGATGCGGCTATGGCCGATGGGCGTCGGGCCCATCTGCCCTCGTTGGAGTACTGCACCGACAACGCGGCCCTGGTCGCCGCCGCCGGCTTGTGGCGCCTGGCCGAGTTTGGGCCCAGCTCGTTGGAGCTGGGCGTGAGCCCGAATCTGTCCCTGACCGATCGGCGCTAGCCCCGCTTGTGTCCGGCGGCGCCGGCCGGGTTCAAACTGTTCTTGGGCGGCAGGGCTTGCCGTGGCGCGCCGGCGCCGCCTATCGTTAGCACTCGCCACCCGCGAGTGCTAACTGCGGCACCGCCATCCAAATCTGGAGGCTCGATCCATGAACCTTCGTCCCCTTGAGGACCGTATCGTTGTTCGCCCGCTCGAAGCGGAAGAGCGCACCGCTAGCGGCTTGGTCATTCCTGACACAGCCAAGGAAAAGCCCCAGCAGGGCGAAGTCCTGGCCATTGGCCCTGGCAAGCGTTCAGAACAAACCGGGGAATTGATTCCCTCTGATGTGAAGGTGGGCGACCGTGTCGTCTACTCCAAGTACGGCGGCACCGAGATCGCCGTCGAAGGCGAGGATCTGCTGATCCTGTCCAGCCGCGACGTACTCGCCATCGTCGGCTGAGGGGCTGCATATGAGCAAACTCCTCTCCTTTAACGAAGAAGCCCGCCGTCACCTCGAAGTCGGGGTCAACAAGCTGGCCGACGTGGTCAAGGTCACCCTCGGCCCGCGCGGCCGCAACGTGGTCCTGGACAAGAAGTTCGGCGCCCCCACCATCACCAACGACGGTGTCTCCATCGCTCGCGAGATCGAGCTGGAGGATCCCTACGAGAATATGGGCGCACAGCTGGTCAAGGAAGTAGCGACCAAGACCAACGATGTCGCCGGCGACGGAACCACCACCGCCACGGTGTTGGCCCAAGCGCGGGGGCGCGTGGGTCTGCTTAACGTGGCCGCCGGTTCCAACCCAATGGGCCTGAAGAAAGGTATCGAGGCGGCCGTGGCCGCCGCGGTGGCCTCCATCAAGGAACAGGCCAAGGAAATCGGCGGCAAGGAAGAAATTGCCCAGGTCGCCGCCATCTCCGCGGCGGATCCCAGCATCGGCGAGGTCATCGCGGACGCCATCGACCGGGTCGGCAAGGACGGTGTGGTCACCGTCGAGGAGTCCAACACCTTCGGCACCGAACTTGAGTTCACCGAGGGCATGCAGTTCGACAAGGGCTACCTGTCTCCGTACTTCGTGTCCGATCCCGAGCGCCAGGAAGCCGTGCTGGAGGATCCCTACATCCTGCTGCACCAGTCCAAGATCAGCTCGATCAAGGATCTGCTGCCCACTTTGGAGCGGGTCGTACAGGCGGGCAAGCCGCTGCTGATCATTTCTGAAGATGTCGAGGGCGAGGCCCTGGCCACCCTGGTGGTCAACAAGATCCGCGGCACCTTTGCCTCGGTGGCGGTCAAGGCCCCCGGCTTCGGCGAGCGCCGCAAGGCCATGTTGCAAGACATGGCCGTGTTGACCGGGGCCACCGTGATTGCCGAAGAGGTCGGTCTCAAGCTGGACAACATCACCCTCGACCTGTTGGGTCGGGCCCGCAAGGTGATCATCTCCAAGGACAACACCACGATCATCGAAGGGGCGGGTTCCAGCGACGATGTCGCAGGGCGCGTCGCACAGATCCGTCGTGAGATCGAAGACACCGACTCCGACTGGGATCGCGAGAAGCTGCAGGAACGCCTGGCCAAGCTGGCTGGCGGGGTCGCCGTGATCAAGGTCGGCGCGGCCACTGAGGTCGAGCTCAAAGAGAAGAAGCACCGCATCGAGGACGCCCTTTCGGCCACTCGGGCGGCCATCGAAGAGGGTGTGGTCGCCGGTGGCGGCACCGCCCTGCTGCGGGCTCGCACCGCCGTCGAGGCCCTTATCCAGACCCTGGAGGGGGACGAGAAGGTAGGGGCCACCATCGTGGCTCGTAGCCTCGACGCCCCGGCTCGACTTATCGCTTCCAACGCCGGCTTCGAAGGCGCCGTCATCGTGGGCCGCGTGGCCACCGAGACCGGTTCCTTCGGCTTCAACGCCGCTACCGGCGAGTTCGAAGACCTGGTCAAGGCCGGCGTCATCGACCCCGCCAAGGTCACCCGGGCTGCGTTGCAGAACGCCGCCTCCATCGCCAGTCTGCTGCTCACCACCGAGGTGCTCATCGCCGACAAGCCCGAGCCGGCCGGTGCTATGCCGGGCGGCGGCGGTATGGGTGGCATGGGCGGTATGCCCGGCATGATGTGAGCATTACCGGTGCCTGGCACCGGACTGCGAGCATTTCGGTGCCTGGCACCGGCCGGCGAGCGTGTTGCCGCTCGTCCTCTCGTTGTGGAACAGCCGGCCTTCGGGCCGGCTGTTCTGTGTACCCGAACCTCCGCCCGTTGCGACCACCAATTCGGCTCCTGGACGGTAACGGCCACTAAGATCGGAGGCTGTCCCCAAACTGGCGAAGCTGCGCTGCTGCGGTGTCGTCGCCGTTCTTGGCTGTCGTGGTCGAGACGATTTTTGGGGCCCGGCTGGAAGGGCGCTGCACATGCCGACGCTGTCGTTCGATGGGGAGACCCAGCAGGAGCTGGTGCAGAAGGTCCGCCGCTGGCTGGCCTCGGTCGAATCCGGTGGTCGCGGCGACGAGACCCTTTCGCCCACCGATGTCATCAGCCAGGGAGCCGAGCTGACCAAGGAAGCACTGCGGCTCATCGCCCAGGCCGCTCCCGCCCCGGTGGCCGAGTCGGATCTGGTCAAACAGCTGACCAAGCTCGGTTACAAGGCCACCGAGCAGACCAAACAGGCGATGCTCGAAGG
Source organism: Acidimicrobiia bacterium (assembly GCA_031422955.1). Lineage (GTDB taxonomy): Bacteria > Actinomycetota > Acidimicrobiia > Acidimicrobiales > CAIXPF01 > CAIXPF01. The sequence continues at coordinate 11,170 of JANPEN010000109.1, read as the reverse complement.
TCTGGGCAGCCTAGAGACGTTGACCGGGGGTTCGCTGGTCAACGCCGCCACCGAAGCCGGTCGCAAGACCGCCTACCAGATGTCAGAAGCCGTCGCCCGGCAGATACTTCGAAACCTCACAGGGAGCAAGTAATGGCCGAGATCGAGATCGGGTTGGGGAAGTCGGGCCGCCGCGCCTACGGCTTCGATGACATTGCCATCGTGCCGTCGCGGCGAACCCGTGACCCTGAAGACGTCGACATCTCCTGGCAGATCGACGCGTTCCGCTTCGAGCTGCCCGTGCTCGGTTCGTCCATGGACGGTGTGATCAGCCCGGCCACCGCCATCGCCCTGGGTCAGCTGGGCGGCGTGGGGGTGCTGAACCTGGAAGGGCTGTGGACCCGCTATGAGGATCCCGATGTCTATCTCGAGGAGATTGCCCACCTCGATACGGACAAGGCGACCCGGCGCATGCAGGAGATCTACGCCGAGCCCGTCAAGCCCGAGCTGGTCACCGCCCGCATCAAAGAGATCCGGGCCGCCGGGGTGACCTGCGCGGCGGCGGTCACCCCCCAGCGCGCCGCTGGGCTCATGGAGGCCATCATCGCGGGGGAGTTGGACATCCTGGTCATCCAGGGCACGGTGGTATCGGCCGAGCACGTGTCGCGCACGGTGGAGCCCCTCAACCTCAAGCGCTTCGTGCGAGAGCTGGAGATGCCCGTCATCGTCGGGGGCTGCGCCTCCTACCAGGCGGGTCTGCACCTCATGCGCACGGGAGCGGCTGGGGTGCTGGTCGGGGTGGGTCCCGGCCACGCATGCACGACCAGAGGGGTGCTCGGTATCGGGGTGCCCCAGGCCACCGCGATCGCCGATGTGCGAGCCGCCCGAATGCGCCACCTGGATGAAACCGGGGTCTACGTGCACGTCATCGCGGATGGGGGCATGGCCACCGGGGGAGACATCGCCAAGGCCATCGTCTGCGGGGCCGACGCGGTAATGATCGGCTCTCCCCTCGCCGCCGCCTACGAGGCTCCCGGCCGGGGCTGGCATTGGGGTATGGCCACGTTCCATTCCAGTCTGCCCCGCGGCGCCCGGGTGCGAACCCAACCCCGCGGCACCCTCGAAGAGGTTCTCATCGGCCCAGCCCATGAGAACGACGGACGGCTCAACCTCTTCGGTGCTCTGCGTACCTCCATGGCCACCACCGGTTATGAGACGTTGAAGGACTTCCAGAAGGCTGAGGTCATGGTCGCCCCGGCGTTGCAGACCGAAGGCAAGTCGTTGCAGAGGGGCCAGGGCGTGGGTATGGGGCGATGACGGCGAAGGGCCCGATCCGCCGGGGCGGCTTCGCGAAGGGTGACGATGTCGTCTTGGTGGTCGATTTCGGCGCCCAGTACGCACAGCTCATCGCCCGGCGCATTCGCGAGGCCCGCGTGTACTCCGAGATCGTTCCCGCCACCATCACCGCGGCGGAGGTCGCGACCAGGCGTCCTGCCGGCATCGTGTTGTCCGGCGGTCCCGCTTCCGTGCATGTCGACAACGCCCCGCGGCTCGACCCCGGTGTCTACGAGCTGGGCATTCCGGTGTTAGGCATCTGCTACGGCGCCCAGCTCATCGCCCAGCAGTTGGGGGGCGAGGTAGCCCAGACCGGGCGGGGTGAGTACGGCCGCACCCAGGTGCAGCTGATCGAAGGGGGCGGGCGGCTGGGGGCGAACCTGCCCCAGGAGCAGTCGGTGTGGATGAGCCACTTCGACGCCATCGTGTCGGCGCCAGAAGGTTTCGTGGTCACCGCCCGCACCCAGGACTGCCCGGTGGCCATGCTCGAGGCGCCGGCCAGGGGACTCTACGGCGTGCAGTACCACCCCGAGGTGGCCCACACCCCTCACGGCCAGGACCTGCTGGTTCGGTTCCTTACTGACGCGTGCGGCTGCCAGCAGAGCTGGACCATGACGAACGTCATCGAGCAGGCCACCGAGGCCATCCGAACCCAGGTCGGAACGGGCAGGGCCCTTTGCGGGCTGTCGGGAGGGGTGGACTCCGCGGTGGCCGCGGCGCTGGTCCATCGGGCCATCGGTAAGCAGCTGACCTGCGTGTTCGTCGACACCGGGCTGATGCGTTTGGGGGAGGCGGACCAGGTCGAGGAAACCTTCCATCGCACCTTTGGCATCGAGTTGATCCACGCCAGGGCGGCCGAGCGATTTTTCGACCGCCTGGTCGGGGTAATTGATCCGGAGGAGAAACGCAAGGCCATCGGTGAGCTGTTCATCCGGGTCTTCGAGGAAGCCAGGGGTGGCCTCACCGACGCCCAGTTCCTGGTACAGGGCACCCTCTACCCCGATGTGATCGAGTCGGGGACCTCCACTGCGGCCAAGATCAAGAGCCATCACAACGTGGGAGGCTTGCCCGACGATCTCGATTTCGAGCTGGTGGAACCCCTGCGCACGCTGTTCAAGGACGAGGTCCGCCGGCTTGGTACCGAGTTGGGCCTGCCCGATGAGGTGGTCTGGCGCCAACCCTTCCCCGGCCCTGGCCTGGCCGTGCGCATCATCGGGGAGGTCACCCCCGAACGGGTCGGATTGTTGCAGTTGGCCGACGCCATCGTCCGCCAAGAGATCGCCGCCGCTGGCTTGGAACGCGAGATCTGGCAAGCCTTCGCGGTGCTGGCCGACATTCGCTCCGTCGGGGTCATGGGCGACGAACGCACCTACGGCCATCCCATCATCATCAGGGCTGTGACCAGCGAAGATGCCATGACCGCGGACTTCGCCCGACTGCCTTACGAGCTGTTGGAGCGCATGGTCAGCCGCATCATCGGCGAGGTCAGGGGAATCAACCGGGTGGTCTACGACATCACCTCCAAGCCACCAGGCACCATCGAGTGGGAATGAGTCTTCTGGGTTCCGTCTGGCTCTTGGGCGTCGCGGTCACGCGATTGCAACCAAAGGTCATGACCTTCGCCTGAAGTGGCGAAGAAGCGCTGCCGATATCTCCCCCGTCGGTGACATTGCGGGCGGTCCGCCATGGCGACGAGGGCGGACGGCATGGCAGGCAAGATTCTGGCGGCGCTGTGGGGTGTGACCGCGATCGCTGTTATGGGTGCGGGTGGCGCCGTAGCCGGGGCCTCGGCGCCGGTCGTGTACCTCCCCCGGACCACCGCCGCGCTCGACGCGATTGGCGCGACCCCCTGGCGGCAGTTGGGCTGGGACGGCCTCGGTGTGGTGGTGGCTGTGGTCGACACCGGTTTCGCGGGTTGGGATGGAGCGGCCAGGGATGGGCTTGTGCCCGTCGCCCCTGCCGGTGGTGACCAGCGGAGCGGAGACATTGACCGTTGCGACCGTGGCCTGGCCGATCGCAGCCACGGGACCGAGTCCGCCGCGGTGATCCACCACGTGGCGCCCAAGGCCGAGCTGATCCGCGTGTGCGTCGACGACGCTGCCGATCTGGCCGCGGTGACCAGCGTCCTCATAGAACGGGGCGACGTCGACATCGTGAATATGGCGCTTGGCTTCTACAACGGGGGACCCGGTGACGGCTCCGGCGAAACGGCCAGCCCCGATGACAGCGCACGCCGGGCCATCGCGGCGGGCATGGTGTGGGTGAACGCGGCCGGCAACGAGGCCCAGCGACACCACCGCGCCCTGTTCACCGACGCCGACGCGGACGGGATGCACGAGTTCGCGATGGGCGATGAGCTGGGTCGATTCACCGTGCCACCGGGTGCCGAGGTGGAGATCTTCCTGCGCTGGAGCCAGTGGGATGGCGGCACGCCGACGGATTCGTTCCGTCTGTGTCTGACCCTCAGCGAGAGCGATCCGCTCGACTGCGTGGTCGCCGCGCAGCCGGAACGCGCCACCCCGACGACGGGATTGGCGTTGACCAACCCGCGTAGCACGCCGGTCAGCTTCTCACTCGGGGTCATGCGGGTGCGCGGCACCGGCATGCCGCGACTGGATCTGTTTTTCACCGAAGCCAATGGCTGGGAGTTCCCCGATGCCGCCGCAAGCCTGGTCGAGCCTGCAGCGGTCGATGGTGTGCTCAGCGTCGGCGCCGCCTGTTCCGGTGGCCGCGTCATCCATCCCGCCGCCTCCCAGGGGCCCACGTTGGACGGCCGGACGGGGGTCAGCCTGGTCGGCCCGGCGGGGACCGTCGCCGAGCTGGCCGCGCCTGGGTTCGATTGCCGTCGCGCTGCCGCCGCCACCGCGGTGGCCGCGCCCTACGTCAGCGGAGCGGTGGCGCTGCTGGCCGAGGCATTTCCGGACCTCAATGGTGCGCAGCTGCGAGCGGAGCTCCTGGCCCGCGCCGAGGCGGCGTCGGATCCGGGCGCGCCGGGAGTGGACCCGATCTTCGGCTCGGGCATGGTCGCCCTCGGCGCGGCTCCCCCTCTGCCGGCGTGGCCCGCGCTTCCGGCGCCAGGCCCGCCCCTGGGTGCGTCGGGGGCAGGGTCCGCACCGAATCCCGAACCGTGTTGGCGGCCCTGGACCTAAACGGACGGCGAGCCGGCACGGCACCGTAGGTGTGGCGGCACGGGGGTGGCGGACGCTGTCTCAGGGCACCGGTAGGCTCTGGCCGTGCCCTACCGTCAGCAAACTTCGGATCTGCTCGACGGGCTGAACCCGGCCCAACGCGAGGCGGTGGTGCACCCGGAAGGGCCGCTGCTGGTCATCGCCGGGGCCGGTTCGGGCAAGACCAGGGTGCTGACCCATCGCATCGCCCATCTCATTGAGGACTGCGGCGTCTCTCCGTTCGAGATCCTGGCTATCACCTTCACCAACAAGGCTGCCCAGGAGATGAGGTACCGGGTGGGCCGCCTTATCGGGCCGGTGGCTGACAAGATGTGGGTGGCTACCTTCCACTCGGCCTGCGTGCGCGTTTTGCGTCGGGACGTGAAAGCGCTGGGGTACCCGCCCAGCTTCTCGATTTACGACCAGGCCGATGCCGTGCGCTTGTGCAGTTACGTCATCAGGGATCTCAACCTCGACGCCAAGAAGTTCCCCGCCCGTTCAGTGCAGGCCGCCATCAGCGCGGCCAAGAACGACGGGGTCGATGTCGACGGCTACCAAGACCGCGCTACGGGCCCCTTCGAGAAGCGCATCGCCGAGGTCTACCGCACCTACCAAGCCCGTCTGCTCCAGGCCGGGGCCATGGATTTCGACGATCTGCTCTCGGTCACCGTGCGACTGCTGCGCCAACACCCCGAAGTGCTGGCCCACTATCGCTCGCGCTTTCGTCACGTGTTGGTCGATGAGTACCAAGACACCAACCGGGTGCAAAACGAGCTGGTCTTGGCCCTGGGCGGGCACCATCGCAACGTGTTCGTGGTCGGCGACAGCGACCAGTCCATCTATTCTTTCCGGGCGGCGGACATCCGCAACATCTTGGAGTTCGAGCAGGCCTTTCCCGACGCCACGGTGGTGGTGCTGGATCAGAACTACCGCTCCTCCCAGGTCATCTTGGACGCCGCCAACGCCGTCATCGCCAACAATTTGGCCCGCAAACCCAAGGACCTGTGGACCGAGGCCGACCGGGGCGAGCGCATCAGCCGCTTCCATGCCGAAGACGAGACCGACGAGGCACAGTGGGTCGGGCGCGAGATCGCCCGCCTGCACGAAGGGGGCGTGGTCCGGTGGGACGAGATCGCCGTCTTCTACCGCACCAACGCCCAGTCCCGGGTCCTCGAAGATCAGTTCATGCGGGGGGCCATCCCCTACAAGGTGGTGGGCGGCACCCGCTTCTACGACCGACGTGAGGTGAAAGACACGCTGGCCTACGTGAAGGCGGTGGTGAACCCCGTCGACGAGGTGTCCATCAAGCGGGTCCTCAACGTGCCCAAACGGGGCATCGGAGACACCTCCGAAGGCCGTATCGACGCCTACGCCAGGGCCCACGGTCTGTCCTTCTTGGGCGCCTTGCGCCGGGCCATGGACATCGGGCTGTCCACCAGGGCGGTGCGGGCCATCGATGGTTTTGTGACCCTCATGGACGACCTGGCCGACGTGGTGTCCGATGGGCCGGCTGCCCTCATCGAGACCATCTTGGAGCGCACCGGCTACATCGCAGAGCTAGAGGCGGAGAGCACCATCGACGCCGAGGGCCGCATCGAGAACCTGGCCGAGCTGGTCGGGGTCGCCCAGGGCTTCGAGGAGGTGGACGCCTTCTTGGAGCAGGTGTCCCTGGTGGCAGACACCGACGTGCTCAGCGCCGACGATTCCCAGGTCACCCTCATGACCCTGCATTCGGCCAAGGGCCTGGAGTACCCGGTGGTGTTCCTGGTGGGGATGGAAGAAGGCGTCTTCCCCCACATCCGCTCCATCGGTGACCCGGCCCAGATGGAAGAGGAACGCCGCTTGGCCTACGTGGGCATCACCAGGGCCAGGGAGAAGCTGTTCGTGTCCAGCGCCTGGACCCGCATGTTGTTCGGTTCCACCCAGTACAACCCGCCCAGTCGTTTCCTCGACGAGATCCCCGCCGAGCTGGTGGAAGAGGTCGGAGCCACCCGCCGTCGGGGCCGGTCGAGCCGGGCCGATCCCGGCGCCGGCCGCGACCGCATCGTCGAGGGGGCCCTGCGCTCCGCCTCGGCCGACCCGTCCGGGTCCTCCCCGCGGGGTCCGATTGGCTGGTCCCTTTCGGGTTCGGGTTCTGGCTCCGCTGCGGGGCTCGGGGTCCGAGCTCCCCAGCCCTCCAACGCTCACGCCCTGGGCTTTTCCATTGGAGCGGACGTGCGCCATCCCCGCTTCGGTGACGGGGTCATCTTGGCCATCGAGGGTGCGGGTGACAAAGCGGTGGCCACGGTGCGCTTCCCTCAGGCCGGCGAACGCCAACTGTTGTTGTCGTGGGCACCGCTGGAGAAGCTCTAGGTGCGTGGTTCCCTGACCCGTCGCCGGTTCTTGGGCCTGGCCGGGTCTGTGCCGTTGGGGTTGAGCTTCGCCAGTGCCTGTGGGTCCGGCCAGGCCGGCCCCGCAGTGGGGGCGCAAGGCGTGGCCACCACAACCGGAAACCTGGCCCCGTCCGCGGTAAGTCTCCGACCGGCTGGCAACTTCGGCGCGGGTCCGGTGGCGGCGCCCCTCACGGCCGCTGACCAGGCGCTGCAACCCAAACCCGGGCCGGGCCGGGCCGGCTTCGCCCTGGACGCCTATCGGGGTCTGGGCTGTTGGATCGACGTGTTTGACTGGTCGGTGGCCTACGCCGGTGGCACCCCCCTGGTCGGGCTGGCCGAGGTGGCCGCGCTGGCGGGCAGGGGGGTCCGCACCATCTATCTGCAGACCGCCCGTTACGACCGACCCGACCCAGCCGACGACCTGCTCGAGCTGGATCGTCTGCGGGGCCTGGCCGATGCCGCCCACGGGGCCGGCATGGCGGTGGTGGCGTGGTACCTGCCCCTCCACGTGAACGAGGGTTTGGACCGTCGTCGGGTTTTGGCCGCGCTACAGGCCCCTTTCGTAGACGGCTTGGCCCTCGACATCGAGTCCCGGGCCGAGCCCGACGTGGCCCTGCGAAACGCTCGGCTTGCCGCGCTGGCTGCCGAGGTGCGGGCGGCGGCGGGGCCTCAGGCCGCCTTGGGGGCCATCGTGGTGCCCCCCACCACCATGGAAGACGTCAACCCCAACTTTTGGCCGGGCTTCGACTGGGCCATGTTGGCCCAGCACTTCGATGTCTTCTTGCCCATGAACTATTGGACCAACCGGCTGGTCGACTCACCCTGGCGGCAGGCCGGCGCCTCTACCGCGGAGAACATCCGTCGCCTGCAAGCTCACGGCGGGCGGGCCGATTTCCCTGTTCATGTCGTGGGTGGCATCGCCAACCTGGTCACCCCGGCCGAGGTGTCGGCCATGGTCGCCGCTGCGGTGGCCGGCGGAGCCTGGGGCGGGTCGCTCTACGACCTGGCTACCACGGGGGTCGAGCTGTGGCCCTCCCTGCAGGGCCTAACGCACTAGCTAGGCCAGGTCGTCCTGTCCTGGGCCGGCTACCGGCACGGTGATCCAGAATTCGGAGCCCTGACCCGGTTCACCGGCCGCGCCCACCTGGCCCCCTTGGGCTTCGATAAGGCGCCGAACGATAGACAACCCGAGCCCGACCCCACCGCGGACCCCGCTCCGGCTGCGGGTCTCGCCCTGGTAAAAGGGCATGAACAGGTATTTCTCCTCGCCAGGGGCCAACCCAATGCCCTGGTCCCGGACCGAAAAACGAACCATGCCCAGAGCACTCTGCTCGGAGGGATCGGGAACCTGAGAGACCGTCACGATGATAAATCCCCCATCGGGGGAGTACTTCACCGCGTTCTCCAGCAGCTGCCCTAAGGCAGTGCGCAGCGCCTGCTGATCGGCCCAGATAGCCGGCAGATCTTCGGCCACTTCCACGCTCAAGGAGTGATGGCGGCCGGGGAAGTCGAAGGGGGCCGCCGCCCCCCTGGCCAAGCGCTCGGGGTCCAGCATCTGGGGTGACAAGTCAATCCGGCCGGCCTCGGTCTTGGCCGTGAGCAGGATCTTCTCCACAATCTGGTAGAGCTCGTCAGCGCTGTCGGCGATGGCCTCGAAGGCAGTCTGTCGTCGGGCGCTCTCCACCGTCTCGCCGTTGTCCCGCAGCCAATCGGCGAAGCTCTTGATCACTGTCAGCGGGGTCTTCAGCTCGTGGCTGGTGGCGGCCACAAACATGGCCTTGGCCGCTTCCAGGGCCTTTTGGCGGCTGATATCTCGTAGCAGCACCACCTGGCCCACCTCGAGGGGGGTGGCCACGATCTCCAGCCAGCGCTCATCAGCGAAGCGGTGCTCGACGGGATCGGTGGGGGTGCCAACCGGGAAGGGTAGGGGACGGCCGGCCACCTGGTCCCCGTTCAGGGCGGTCAGCTCGGCCGCGGCCCGGTTCCAACTGGAGACCAGGCCGTACTCGTCGAGGGTGGCCACCCCGTCCGCCACCGAGTCGATGACCGCCTTTTCGTGGGCCTGACGCCGCACCGCGTCTTCGAAGGCCAGCGCATTGGCGATGGCGGTGCCGCCGTGGCCGGCCAGCAGGTCGAGCAAGGCCCATTGCTGGGGAGCCAACCGATGCCCGACGGGGGCGAAGGCGACAACCAGGGCACCGACCAGCTGGCCTCGAGCCAACACCGGGATGATCACCAAGGTGTGGCGCTCACCGATGGCCTCGAGCACTGACGGTCGGTCGGCCAGGTCACGGTGGGCGTCGGTCAGCACCAGTCGGTGGGGGTTGGCCGCCAGGGCCAGGCGCTCGTCCTCGTTCAGGGCGATGGTGAGCTCGCCTAAGTTGCCGTGGAAGCCCACACCGGCCATGACCCGCACCTGGGGAGATTCCAAGCTGAGGAAACCGGCCGCGTCGGCCTGGACCAGCTCGATGCAGGCCCGGCAGATGCGACCCAGGACGATGTCGTGGTCCAACTCCGCGTTGATCCCACCGATCACCGTTAAGAGGCGATCGACCAGGGCCGGTGGATACGGCTCTTGGGTTGTCGCGCTCTCCCGCCTGGCAGAGCTGTCGACCGAGATGAACACGCCGCGTCTTCCTTAGCTTTTGCGTCGCTCCTGCATCGGGCCGGGAGACGTTTCTAGCCCGACGACCGAGTATCGCCTACGGCGACGCAGGTAACAATACCGTGACAATCGGCGTTACGGACGGCGCGACAGTAGGCAAATCTCCGGATGATCCGATCCTAAAACGCCTCGTCAGGCATATTGAGCGCACTCATCCTGGATATTGTGTCATTTGTCACAATATTGGTTCGGGGGCGGCGCCCCCGGCGGCGCCTAGGGGCGCCTCCCCCATCCCGCCCGGCTCGCTGGCGCTCGCTCGGGCGGCGGGTTCGGGGCTGCGCTCCCGGGCGGTGTTCGGCCGGCTGTGGCCCGGCTCGCTGGCGCTCGCTCGGGCGGCGGGTTCGGGGCTGCGGGCCCGGGCGGTGTTCGGCCGGCTTTGGCCCGGCTCGCTGGGGCTTGCTCGGGGTGTGGTTGTTCGAGGACGAAGGGAGGGCGACCTGGTTCAGGAACCGGAAATGACGACTGAGGACGTGGTGGCGGCGACGGTGGTGGTCGAGGCTCGCTGGGAGGCGTTGAGGTCCACGATGATGTGGCCTTCGGTGATCTCGACGGGGAATTGCGTCAGCCCGCTGCCCTGGGGGGAGAAGGTGACGGTGGGGTCGCAGGTGTAGTCGAAAAGGCCCGCCGACTGGTTCCAGACCACCTGGCAGTCGCGCCGATCGCCGGGGCGGCGGGCATCGAAGGCGATCCAGCCTGTCTCGGGGCTGTCTCCCACGTGGTTGACCACCAGGTCCCTGCTGCCACCGGACGGATCCGACCACAGGATGGGGCCGTTGTCGGCAATCTCATCGGCGATATCGGCGGCGTTGCCGGCGTCGAAGCGATCGTCGCCGAGACGGATCTCCACGTCGCCCTGGCGGGCCAACACGGTGACGAAGACGGCGATGCCTCCAACGATGACGGCCAGCGCGATGGCCACCATGGCCAGCGCGCGCACCTCGCTGCGAGTTGTGGTTCGGCCGACGGGCATGAGCCGAGCGTAGATTGCCCCGCGTTGCTGACTCGCACCTAGTATCTGCGGCGATGCAGAGGCGCTATCGGGTTGTAGTGGCCAAGACGGGCCTCGACGGCCACGATCGCGGCGTCAAAGTGATCGCCAGGGTCCTGAGGGACGCCGGCTTCGAGGTCATTTACACGGGCCTGTTCCAGACACCGGAGCAGGTGGCCGAGGCCGCTCTCCAAGAAGACGCCGACGCAGTCGGTCTCTCCTTGCTGTCGGGGGCCCATCTAACCTTGTTTCCCCGGGTCTTGGGGGAGTTGCGCTCCCGCGGCCTGCACGACGTGCTCGTCTTCGGTGGCGGCATTATCCCCGAGGTTGATATTCCCGTGCTCAAGGAGCAGGGGGTGGCTGCGGTGTTCACCCCGGGCGCCTCCATGGAAGCCATCACCACCTGGCTGACGGATGCCCTGGACCAGCGCGAGGCGTCAGGTTCGGCCTGACCGGGGCCTGATCGGGCTCATCGCCGTGCGCCGGTCTGGCTCCCATGGCGGCTGTCGATCTGGGCCCGGTCGGATCGAACCACCAAGCTGTCAAACCATCGCTGTCCCAACCATCGCTGTCCCAACCATCAAAATAGAGAGGCCTCGCACTTGGATCTGTACGAGTACCAAGGCAAGCAGTTCTTCGCCCGTTTCGGTATCCCGGTGTCTGC
>JANPEN010000108.1:0-13725 GCA_031422955.1 Acidimicrobiia bacterium | reverse complement strand
CGGATGTCGAGCGGTCCGAGCTTCGGTGGCGTCGTTCGGGTGGCCGGGTTGGCGGGAAGCCATTCCCAGCGCACCCCTTGCTCGAGGGCGGAGTGGATGATGTTGTGCACCCGCCGCACCGTGCGTGGCGCAAGAGGCTGCCCGCCTTTGCCACCGGAGCTGCGCAGGTCACTGTAGAGCCGATCGAACCGGGCGGTGGTCAGCTTGCGCAGCGGCACCTTGCCCAGCGTCGGCCGGACGTATAGCTCGAGAAAGAACTGGGTGGTGCGCACCGTAGAGGGCGAGAAGTCCTGACGGGCCCGATCGAGCCACGCGTCGAGCAGCTCACCGACGTTGGCTCGGCTGATGATCAGCGCTCCCTGGTTGCATTGCACCACGAACTCGCCAGCGCCGCGGTGGCCTCGCGCTTCGTCCCTCGGACCGTCTTCGTGTGCTGCACTCACTTTCCGGTCGAGGGGTCGAACCCGCCGGAGACGATGAGCTGCCACCCCTCTCCGCGTTTACGTAGGAACCCCCCATGTCGAGCGAGAGTACGGACCCGCAGAAGTGTTGAGAAGGGTGTTGACAAGAGGGCGTTCGGGGAGCCGATGGCTCGACCCCAAGCCCGTTGACCTGGGGTTATTCGGTGGAGGTGAGCGGATTCGAACCGCCGACTTCTACGTTGCGAACGTAGCGCTCTAGCCAACTGAGCTACACCCCCGGGGGGTCAGCCCACGCTAGCGGACACCGAACCCCGGTCGGACACCACTGCGCTCAGCGACGACCGGCGGAGGCGTCGCGCAGCTGCAGCAGGGCGGTGGGCTCGGCGCCATGGTTGTGGTGGGGTAGGAAGGCCACCTTCATCTCCCGCTCGGCCTGGGTGCCGAGGAGATGAAACATCAAACCCACATAGCTGATGAGCAGGGTCATCGACACCGCCAAGCCGACCAGGAACACCGTGCCGCCCAGGAAGGACAGCACCAGGCAGCTGAAGGCGACCCCGGCCAGCAGTGTCACGATGTGCTTGCGGCGTTGAGCGGCATGGCGGCCACGGACCGGGGCCTGTTGGGGCGCAGCCGGGCGACGCAGCGCCGCAGAGCGGCTGTTGGAGACCGCGGCCAGGGATCGGATCCGATCGTCACGGCCGTGGCGGTTCTGATTCTGGTCCAAAACCGAAAGCTGCCGCTGGAAGGACTTCACCGAGTCCCCCCGCCGGGTGCCCCCCGAACCTCGACGCTGGATGATGGGACCGACCAGAAGTGCAGCCCACATCCCCACCAGGAAGACGAGGAGTAGAAGGGTACTGAGGTTCACCGTATATCCCTACCTTTGCCGGTGCCAGCCCCGTGCAGTCACGCCGCGATGCTGACCCTGGCCAGCTCACGGTGCACCACACTTGCTCTTGCTGGCTGATCCCCGGCGTGTTAGCTCGGACGTTATGCAATTCATTACAGGCACTTGCTGCGGTGCGAAGGATTGATTGTTGCAGTTCTACTACTGGCAAACAGCACCGCGCCAAGATTGGCGGCTTTCCTACCACGTTGAGCGTCGCTATACGTCGTCCGTAGGTGACTCTTCTCGACGGAACGTGCCGGACCGACCGCCAGTCTTCTCCCAGAGTGCGATATCGGCAATGATCATCGCTCGGTCGGCCGACTTGCACATGTCATAGATAGTGAGAGCTGCCACCGATACTGCGGTCAACGCTTCCATCTCTACGCCGGTGCGGTCCACGGTGTCGACCTGCGCTTCGATCTGCACGTGGTCGTCCTCGATGCGGAAGTTCACGAACACCGATCCGACCAGCAGCGGATGACACAACGGAATCAGATCCGACGTTCGCTTGGCGGCCTGAATACCGGCCACCCTGGCCACCGCCAGCACGTCACCCTTGCTCATGGCCCCCCTGGCGACCAGCGATGCGGTCTCCGGCTGCATATAGACCCGGGCCCTGGCCACGGCCCGTCGATGTGAGGGCTCCTTGGGGGTGACGTCCACCATGCGGGCGCGTCCCAACGGATCGAGGTGGGTGAAACCCAGGTCGCTCATGGCCGTAGTCTAGGTGACCGCCCGAGGGCGCCCGGCCGCCCGGCGTCAGCCGCCGATCTGGCTCATCGACTTCGAGGGGCGGATGAAATGGACCTGGTTGATCTGGTGACCAGCCCATTTCCCTCCGACCGCTTGGGCAACCATGGCTGCAAGCTCATCGTCACTGGCTCCGTTGCGGAGCAAGGCCCGTAGGTCCTGTTCCTCGGTGGCGAACAAGCAGGTGCGAAAGCCACCCTCGGCGGTCAAACGGACCCGGTCGCAGGTCGAGCAGAAGCTCTGGGTGACCGAGGCGATAATGCCGATCTCGCCTTTGCCGTCCAGGTAGCGGAACCGCTCGGCGGGGGCCGAGCCCCGCTGCATGGCCTTGAGGGGGAAGGCCTTGGCAATGGTGGCGCGGATCTCGTCGTAGGTGAGCACCTGGTCCTTGGTCCAAGCTTGCTGGGCGTCGAGCGGCATGAACTCGATGAAGCGAACGATGACGCCCTTTTCCCGCCCAAAGATCGCGAAGTCGACCAGCTCGTTCTCGTTGACACCCCGCATGGCCACCACGTTCAGCTTGACCGGGTCCAGGCCGGCCTCCAACGCGGCGTCGATGCCATCGAGCACTGCGGCCAGGCTGTCGCGCTTGGTGATCTCCGCGAAACGATCAGGACGCAGCGAGTCACAGGACACGTTGATGCGGGTCAGACCAGCCGCAGCCAGGTCCTGAGCGACCAATCGGAGGGTGGCGCCGTTCGTGGTCAGAGCCAGATCGACCCCCAGCTCAGACAACATGGCCACCAGCCGGGGGAGGTGGGCACGGATGGTGGGCTCGCCGCCGGTGAGGCGGATGCTCTCAATCCCGAAGCGTTCCACCAAGATTCGAGCCACGCGGTGGATCTCCTCGAAGCTCAACACCTCGGATCGGGGCAGCCAGGCCATACCTTCCGCCGGCATGCAATAGGTGCAGCGAAAATTGCAACGATCGGTGATGGAGATTCGCAGGTCGCGATGCACCCTGCCGAAGGAGTCGACCAGCGGAACGGTCATGTGGCGATGTTAGCTGGGCGTCCGGCGCTGCCTCCTGGGCGGGCCCGCTCAGGCCAACAGCAAGACGTCAACCTCTTCGCCCGGACCGACTCCTGGCCCGTCGCCGAGCACCACCAGGGCGTTGGCGATGGCCATGACGGCCAGCTGGTGGGAGCCCTGGCCGCCGGCGTTGCGCACGACGTAGCGGCCATCCACGTTGGTGGCGACCACCCTGGCGAAGTGGGTCTTGCCGTCGGGGCCGCGCTCCAGCGCATCGGCGGTGGTGGCCCGCACGGTGGGCCGGACCAGCTCAGCGTCGGGATGGCCGGCCATTCGACGAATCCCAGGGCGAGCGAACAGCTCAAAGCTGACCATCGAGCTCACCGGGTTGCCAGGCAGGCCGAACACCGGGGTCGCCCCAATGGTGCCGAAGGCCAAGGGCTTGGCCGGTCGAATGGCCACCTGCATCCAGTTCATTTGGCCCACCTCGTCCAACACTCGTTTGACGAAATCGAAGTCGCCCATGCTCACCCCGCCCGAGGAGATGATGCCATCACAATGGGTGGCAGCATCGACGAAAGCCCGGCGGATCAGCGTTTCATCGTCGGCTACCAAACCGAGGTCGATGGGGATGGCACCGGCCGCTTCCACCAGCCGCAACAAGGTGATGCGATTGGAGTCGCGGATCTGGCCGGGGCCCAGCGGCGCCGGCCCCACCACCAGCTCGTCGCCGGTGGAGATCACCCCCAGGCGAGGGCGTGGATGGGCAAGCACGTCGGTCCAGCCGAGCGAGGCGAGCACGCCCACGTGGGCGGCGGAGAGCACCGCGCCGGGAAAGAACAGCTGGTCACCGGGCCGCACGTCGTCTCCTGCGGGGCGCACGGCGTCGCCCACTCGTACCGCTCGATGAACTCGCACCCGCTCGAGCCCGGTGGAGGTGTCCCCCACAGCTCCCGCAGTGGAAGTGTCCTCCACCATGACAACGGCGTCGGCGCCAGCGGGCATGGGGGCCCCGGTCATGATGCGCATGGCTTGGCCGGCCCCGAGGGTGCGGGTAGAGGCCCGCCCGGCGGCAATGGTGTCCACCACCAACAACTCCCCGGGCTGGTCGGGGCCCGCGCCAACCACGTCGGCCGCTCGCACCGCGAAACCGTCCACCGCGGTGTTGGCAAAGGGGGGCAGCAATTGATCAGCCACGACTGCTTCGGCCAGGACCAAGCCGGCCGCCTCGCCCAGCTTCACCCGCACCGGCGTGAGGGCGCGGCACCCCTGCAACACCCGCGCCCGGGCCGTTTCCAGATCGATCATGGCCCGATGGTAGGTCCCCCAGCACCCCGGCCAGCCGACCCGCTCGGTGGCGCGACCCTGCCCGGCCCACTCGGAACGAATCGTTGTCGATTCGGTCCGTAATACCACCGAATCGGTACCGATTCCGTCCGTAAACGTCGGGGGACCGGATCGGGCGAGGGTCTAGCTCAGGCGGCGTTTGGCCAGATCGGCCAGGAACGCGGTGAAGTCGGGGCCCAGCTCGGGATGGTCCATGGCCAGCTCCACGGTGGCCCGTAGAAAGTCCTGCTTTTGGCCGATGTCGTAGCGGCCCTCGGAGAAAACGAACCCGGACATGCCCTCGGTACGCAGCAACCGGTCCATGGCGTCGGTGAGCTGGATCTCACCACCAACTCCCGCTTCGATGGCGGCCAGATGTTCGAAGATGGCCGGCGTAAACACATAACGGCCCATCACCGCCAAGTTCGACGGGGCCTCCTCGGCCTTGGGCTTTTCCACCAACTTGGTAATGGCGACCAGCGCCGAGCCGGCCACCGCGGGCTCATGAGCGGCACATCCATAGGCGGAGATCTCCGAGAAGGGGAACTCCTTCAGCGCCACCACCGAAGCGCCGGTGCTGGCCAGCGCCTCGATCATGCCCCGAAGCACCAGCCCGTCGTCGACCATAATGTCGTCGGGGAGCATCACTGCGAAGGGCTCATCGCCGACATGACGACGAGCCATCGAAACGGCATGACCCAACCCCATCGGCTCGCCCTGGCGCACGAAGTGGATCTGGGCCCCCTTACCGATGGCCCGCATGGCCTCCACCTCGGCCGTCTTGCCCTTGAGGGCCAGGCGAGCCTCGAGCTCGTAGGCACGATCGAAATGGTCCTCCAGCACCTTCTTGTGCGGGCTGGTGATGATGAGGATGTCCTCGATGCCGGCCGAGATGGCCTCCTCGACCACCACCTGGATGGCGGGGCGGTCGATGACCGGCAGCATCTCCTTTGGCATCACCTTGGTGGCGGGCAGGAAGCGGGTACCGAGGCCGGCCGCGGGGATGACGGCTTTGCGTACGCGAAGAGGTGAACTCACCCGTTTAGTGTGCCCGCCGCAGCGCCCAATCATGCGACGAACGCCGGTCGGCTTTTGGCCTCACCCTGGCGGGACCGGCCCCCACGCCCTGCCGGCGCACGTGGCTTTACGGCCAGCCGGCGGCGCTCCGCTACCGTGGCACTCGCCTTAGGCGAGTGCTAACGAAGGATCTCGGAATGCCCACCTACGTCTATCGATGCCTGGAATGCGACAAGCAGTTCGAGGTGCAGCAAGCCTTCACCGACGACGCCCGCACTGTGTGCAACTGCGAGCGAGCCGCGGCCGTGCGCAAGGTGTTCACCCCGGTGGGGGTCACCTTCAAGGGGTCCGGATTCTACAAGACCGACACCCGCGGCTCTGGTTCGAAAGCCGACTCGGCCAGCCGGGATAAGTCCGATGCAACCAAGTCCAGCGGTGACTCGTCCTCGGGGAGCAGCTCCGGTTCGAGCGATTCCGGGTCCGGTTCGTCCGGGTCAGGGTCCGGTTCGTCCGGGTCAGGGTCAGGGTCCGGGTCCGGCGGGTCAGGGTCCGGTTCGTCCGGGTCAGGGTCCGGTTCCGGCGGGTCCGGCGGGTCAGGGTCCGGTTCGGGCGGGTCCGGGTCCGGCGGGTCCGGCGGGTCAGGTTCGGGATCGGGCGGGGCCGGGTCCGGCGGGTCCGGCGGGTCCGGCAGCTCCGGCTCGTCCGGGTCCGGCTCCGGCGGCTCGGGCTCTGGCAGCTCCGGGTCCGGATCAGGCTCGAAAAGCTCCGGCTGAGGCGTGGCCCTCGACGTCGCGTCCGCCGATTTGGCCGACATCGGGATCTTCGGTGGATCAGGGCTGTACCAGCTCCTCGATGATGTCACCGAGGTGGCCGTTTCCACTCCCTTCGGTTCGCCATCGTCGCCGTTGCACATCGGACTGGTCCACGGCGTACGGGTGGCCTTCCTGCCCCGCCACGGGCCCCGTCACGAGTTCCCCGCCCATCGAGTCAACTACCGCGCCAACGTGTGGGCCCTCAAACACGCCGGCGTCCAAGCGGTGTTGGCCCCTTGCTCGGCCGGGTCACTGCAGGCCGAAATCCCGCCTGGGGACTTTGTCGTGCTCGATCAGTTTGTGGATCGAACCCACGGCCGGCCCGACGCCTTCTTCGAGGGGCCCGGCGCCCAGCACACCGCCATGGCCCACCCCTACCAGGACGAATTGCGTCGACGTCTGGTCGACGCTGCTCGAGCGTGCGGGGTCACCGTGCACGAACGCGGCACGGTGGTGGTCATCAACGGCCCCCGTTTCTCCACCGCCGCGGAGTCTCGCTGGTTCGGCCAGATGGGCTGGTCGGTGGTGAACATGACCCAGTATCCCGAAGCGGCGCTGTGCAACGAAGCCGACCTGCCCATCGCCGGCGTAGCCCTGGTGACGGACTACGACGCCGGCCTGGAGGACGATCCCAGCATCGCCCCGGTGACCATGGAGCAGGTCTTCCAGTTCTTCCAGGACAACATCCATCGAGTCCGCCAGGTCCTCTTCGCCACCGTTGCCTCCCTGGCCGAACGGCCCTTGTCGCCCTGAACAAACTGCGCTAGGTTCGCTGGCAGCCTTCCCCTTTTGTTGCCGTTCGGCTCGACCGCTTCGCCTTAGCGACGGGTAGAGCCCTGCTCGTGCACGGGGAAAGCTATGGGGCCACGAACAACATCAAGGCCGTCCTTCCTGGGGGCAACCGGCCGTAGAGGCGCGCCGACGGTGCCCGGGTGGCCATTCTCCCTAGGCGTCTCGGCCGCATGGCTGGCCACCGCCGCGCTGCTGCTGGTGACCCTCGGGTTGACTCTGCAGGCCCAGCGCCGGGCCGCCCACGCCCAGTCGAGCTGGGGGGAGACAACCGTGGTGTGGGTGGCCAGGGGCCCGCTGCCCGCCGGCCAGGTCATCGCCCCGCTCGGCGTCGAATCCCGCCCCTACCCTCGAGCAATGGTGCCACCCACCGCCGTCACCGACACGCCGGTGGGTCGGGTGGCTCGAAGCTCCGTCCAAGCCGGCGAGATGCTGCTGGCGGACCGCCTGGCCCCACCCGGCACTGCCTGGGCGGAGCTGGGGGTAGGCATGGTCGGTCTTGCCCTACCGACCGAGCTGGCCCCCCCAGGCGTTGTCCCGGGCGACGCGGTGGCGTTGATCCACCCCGACGGCGTGGTTGACGGCTATCTGGTGCAAATGGCGGCGGGAGGCGACCAGTTGGTCGTGGCCGTTCCTCTCACCCAAGGGACCGAGGTCGTGGCTGCGTTGCTCGAACGCAAGCTGCTGGTCGCCTCGCTCAGCCCTCACCCACGATTGAAGGAATGATGCGGGCCCGCCAGCGACGGGCGGCGTCGAAATGATGACCAACGATGCGGCCTTGGCGCAGGGCGGCCAGAAAGTCCCCCGCTCCACTGAAATCGGGCATCTCCACGTAGGCGGCGCCCAGCGCTTCGGCCACGTGGGCATCGCTGCCGGCACCCACCGCCAGCCCGTGGATGGCACCGAACTCCTGGGCGGCCACGTTGAGATGGACCAGGGAGGTCTTGGCGTTCCACCCTTCGATGGCGTCGACCAGGCCACGACCGACCAGATCTTCCAACACCGACTGACGCAGGCAGTTACGCAACGGATCGAACGGGTGGGGGATGTAGACAATGGCACCTTGGGCTTTGATGCGCTCGCACACCTCGACGGGTTGCAGACCCCCCGGTATGCGCTCGGTGAGAAACAACCCGATGATCTCACCGGCGTAGGTCTTGACCTCCTCGCCAATGATGACCCGGCAGCCGAGCGCAGTCTCCAGTTCCACGCCACCCCGCGTGGCGTTGTGATCGGTAATGCACAACACGTCGATACCGCAGGCCGCCACCGCCTCGACCAACTCATCGGGGGTGGTCGTGGAGTCACCCGAGTGCATGGTGTGGGCGTGCAGATCGACCCGCACCCAGCCGGCCGGTTGGGGTTCGGCCAGGTGAGGATGGCGAGCGATTCCCTCGGCGGCCGGTTGCACCACCCCACGCTAACTCGACGCTCACCCGACCGGGTCCATCGGCCCACTCAGCCCACCCGGCCGGTCCGCCGACACCACCGCTATGGCCTTCGCTCCTGGACCGCGGTCCACCATCACCGAGGAGCCCCCCGCGGGCATCGAGTCCCTGCTGGAAACCGAGGCAGCAACGGAGCCAACCCGACCTTTCGGGATCCGGGGTGCGTTTCTGAGCGACTCGTTGGGATGGGCCCTCGGGGCCGCCATGATCATCATGATCGGTGCAGTGGGCCTCGCTGGCTGGCGCCTGGTGATCTACCAGGACAAGCTGGCCGAGCCGCTGCCCGCCTTCTCCGCCCAGGCGGCGGCCTGGCTGGCCGGCCAGCAGGAGGTCGGCGTGTACCGCGACGGGAAGGTCCACCTTTACGGGGTGGTGCGCACTGAAGCGGAACGACAGGCCATGATCAACATGGCCAACGGAGTGCTAGGGGCGGACAAGGTGGTGGCCGACGAGTACTACGTCGACCCCACGCGGGCTTCCCGCCAGGGAACGGCCACCATGCGCGTGGCTGAGCCGGTGCTGTTCGAACTCAACAGCGACGTGATCGCTCCTGGCTTCGAGCCGGTTCTCGGTTTCGTGGCCACCCTGATGCAACAGAACCCCAGCGTGAACATCCAGGTCCTCGGCCACACCGATGACATTGGCGAAGAAAGTTCCAATCTTCAGCTTTCCCAGGCCAGGGCCCAAGCCGGAGTACAGGCGGTGGTGAGTCGGGGCGGGGATCCAAGTCGGATCACTGCCGAGGGCCGAGGCGAGGGTCAACCCATCGCCGACAACGCCACCGAGGCGGGGCGGGCCATCAACCGGCGGGTGGAGTTCATCCTCACCGGGCTGTGAACGACCTAACCCCCGACACTCCCAAGCGCTAGCGAAACGGTCAGCCCAGCCGACCGGTAGGGTCCGAGGGGTGGATGACTACTTCGCCGTACCCGAGGAGTTGGCCCTGCGGGTCCAGCCACCGATCATGGCGGCGACGGTAACCGCCCTCTTCGAGGCCCTCGGCATGACCGCCATCGAGGCTCGCCAGTCGGCGGATACGTTGCTCTACGCCGATCGCCGGGGTATCGACAGCCATGGCGTATCCAACATGTTCCCCTCCTACGTTCGCGATCTGCGCTCGGGGGCGATCAAGGCCAACGCCCGCGCTCGGGTGGTGCGCGAGTCCCCTGCCACCGCCACGATGGACGGCGACGGCGGCTTGGGCTTGGCCCTCGCTCCCGAAGCGATGCGCCTGGCCATGGCCAAGGCCACCGTAGTGGGCCTGGGCACCGTGGTTATGACCAACGGGCGTCATTTCGGCGCGGCCGCCTACCACGCCCATCTGGCCGCCCGCGCCGGTTTCATCGGGGTGGCCATGACGGTTGGCGGCATCCAGGTCACCCCCACCTTCGGTGCGGTTCCCATGTTGGGACTCAATCCCATCGCGGTCGCCGTGCCCACGCGCAGCCGAGCCCCGTTCGTGTTCGACGCTTCCATGAGCTCGGTGGCCGGCAACAAGATCCGCATCGCCCGCCGATTGGGTCTGGCGGTCAAGCCGGGCTGGATCGCCCAGGCCGACGGCACCCCCATCATGGACAGCCGAGCCGTCCCCGACGAGTTCCACATGCTGCCCCTCGGCGCCACCCGCGATCTGGGCTCCCACAAAGGTTACGGGCTGGCCATGATCGTTGACATACTTAGCGGTATGTTGGCGGGGACGGGCCGGGGTTACGCCAACGTGGGCAACATCTCCCATCATTGCAGCGCCTACCGCATCGACGCCTTCTGCGATCCGGACTGGTTCCTCGACGAGATGGATCGGTATCTGGAGGAGCTGGCCGCCTGTCCCCCCGCACCGGGTCACGACCGGGTCGTGTACGCCGGCCAGCTCGAAGCAGAAACCGAGATCGAACGCAACACCCACGGCATCCCCTACCACCGCGACGTAGTCCAGTACTTCCACGAGTTGGCCCACGAACTCGGGGTGGCCACCGACCTGCCCCACCCCTGAAAGCGCGGCAAGTCCCCTCGGGGGGGCAGGCCTCAGGACCCGGACAGGGCGACCTCATCGAAGACCAGGGCGGCGCTACCCGAACCGCCCGGTAGCCATTCGATCTGGGAACCCACCGCCACCAGATCCAACAGCAGCCGGGGCAAGGTGGAGGCAATGGTGACCTCGCGGACCGGCTCGGCCAGGGCCCCGTTACGGATCATCAGGCCCTCCGCTCCCACCGAGAAGTCGCCGCTGACGGTGTTGACCCCCGAGTGCAGGCCTGACATGGTCTGCACCAGAATGCCGTTGTCCACCCCGGCCAATAGCTCCTCGTAGCCGAGCGGGCCGGGGATCACCGCCAAGGCCTGTGTACCCACCCCCGGCAGCGATCGCGAGCCCCGCACCGCTGACGCGGTGGAGGCCACCCCGGCTCGGCGAGCGGTGTAGCTGTTGTGCAAGAACCCGCCCAACACACCGGCATCGATCAACACGTTGCGTCGACAGGCCAAGCCCTCGCCGTCGAAGCTGTCCGCACCCATGGAGCGTGCGTCGGTGGGATCATCGACCAGCGTCAACAGCGGTGAGGCGATGACGTGGCCCAGCCGATCGGCGAAGGGCGTGCGGCCCTTGACCACCGCTTCGCCACCCAGCATGGAGCCAACGATGGCCAACACGGTGGCGGCCAGCTTGGGTTCCAACACCAGCATCAAGCGCTGAGAGGGAACCTGGCGGGCGCCGATCAGGCGCAAGGCCTGTTCGGCGGCCTCCGCGGCGGCGGCGTCCACGTCGAGGCGGCCGGGGTCGCGGCCCACATCAACGCCATAGCCCATGTGCGTCTCGGAGGCGTCACCCGCCATGCAGGACACCGAAAGCCAACAACTGGTGGCCCGGCTGGCCGCTCGGATTCCCGCCGTGGAGGCCATGGCCACTTCGCCAGCGGAGTCCCCGTAGGAGGCGACCCGCACGCCTTTGATGCGGCTCGAGATGGCCCGGGTGGCCCGCTCCAACTCCAGGGCCAAGGCGATCTTGGCCTCGGTGCCAAAACCGACGAGCCCCTCGTTCCACAGCTCCTGAACGACCGGCTCCATACCATCAGGTACGGCAAGGCCGGCGAAGGGGTCGGCCTCGGCGAACTGGGCGTTGTCGCGCGCCTCCTGGAGGGTTTCACTCAGCACGTCCTCGTCGAAGGAACCGGCGTGAGCGAAACCTTGGGCCATACCCCCGTCCCGTTCCACCAGCACCCGAATGCCCACCCCGAAAGACTCCGCCGAGGTGAAGGACTCCACCGCCCCCTCGTAGGCCTTGACCGTGGTCGACACCCCCCGGCCCACCACCACCTCAAGGTGCTCACCGGGCAAAGCCCGATCGGCCCAGCGCGCCGCCAGCTCACCCAGATCGCCCCGTTGGCTGGTGTTTCCCGCGCCGGCGGTCATGCTGCGGTGCCTCCCACAGTCAGGGCCGGCACCCGCAACGTGGGCGTTCCCATACCGACCGGTACCCCTTGGCCGTCCTTGCCGCAGGTGCCCGGATAGCCCATGGAAAAGTCCGATCCCACCGCGTCGATGGCGGCCAGGGCGGCGGGGCCGTTGCCGATCAGGTTGGCGTCGCGCAACGCGTCGGTGATCTGGCCGTCCTCGATCAGATAGGCCTCGGTCATGCCGAACACGAAGTCCCCCGAGGCGGTGTTGACCTGGCCGCCCCCCAACTGAGCCACGAACACGCCGCGCTCGGTACCGGCGATGATGTCAGCGGGGTCGTCCTGTCCGCCGTTGATGTAGGTGTTGGTCATGCGGACCATGGGCAGATGGCGGTAACTCTGGCGGCGGCCGTTGCCGGTGTGGCTTCGTTTGTCGTCACGAGCCCGCAGATGGTCATACATGTAATCCGTCAGCACCCCGGCCTCGATCAACACGTTGCGTTGGCCGGGCTGGCCCTCATCGTCGAAACCGAAATAACCCCACTCCCCAACCAGGGTGGCGTCGTCGATCAGGGTGACCAGGGGGCTGGCCACTTGCTCGCCTTTGCGCCCGGCGAACACCGAAGCGCCCTTGTTGACCAGGTCCGCCTCCAGGCCGTGCCCGCAGGCCTCGTGGAACAACACCCCGCCCGATCCCCCCGCGATGACCACCGCCAAGCTGCCGGAAGGGGCCGGTCGGGCGTAAAGCTTGGCCACCGCTCGGCGGGCGGCTTGGCGACCCAGCTCCTCGACGTCGTTGTCGTCAAACAATTCGAAACCGACCACCCGGCCAATGCTGTGACGGCCCGTCTGCAGCCCCGCATCGCCCTTGGCCACCGCTGAAACCGAGAAAGACGTCTTGGTCAGATCGTCCTGCACAAAAACGCCCTCGCTGTTGGCGATAAGCACCCGACGGCGCGAATCGCCGTAACGCACCGCCACTTGGCTGATGGCCTTGTGGTGGCTGCGGGCGCCGGACTCGGCCTGGCGCAACAGGGCCACCTTGGCCGCCTTGGGAACCGTGGCCGGATCGATTCGCACCGGCGCCGCGTGCGAAGTGGGCTGAGCACCCAACTCGACCATCACCGTCCCCGCGCCCTTGGTCCCTGCCGCGGCGGCGGCGGCCACCCTGGCTGTTTCGGCCAGACCGGCGGCGGAAAGGTCAGCGGTGTGGGCGAAACCACTGGTGGCGCCGCACACCACCCGGATACCGGCGCCGCGGTCTCGACCCGACACCAGATCCTCGATACGGCCATCGTCGAGGGAGGCGCTGGTGCTGCGCACGTCTTCCACGAAGATCTCCGCGAACCCCCCACCCCGACCGAGGGCCAGCTGCAGGGTTCGTGTGACCAGATCAGGATCGAGCATGCAGGTCTCCGTTGGGCGACGCGGTGGGCCTCAGACCCGCCTGGCGCGGCCGCCGACGAGTCGGATGGTGCGCGAAGGGGCGTGGGCCGTATGGTATCGAGCCGTGCCCCTGGAGCAGGGCCTGCGGGCCGCGTTCGACCATCTCGTCACCGACGCCGACACGGCCATTGCCGTGGGCTCCGGTGATGTCCCTGTGCTGGCCACCCCCCGGGTGCTGGCCCTGTGCGAAGCCGCCACCGTGCAGGCGCTGCGAGACCACCTCGAAGCCGGCCAGACCAGTGTGGGGATGCGGGTCCAGCTCGACCACCTCGCCCCTACCCCTACCGGGTCGACGGTGCGGGTCGAGGCCGTGCTGGAAGAGCTAGAAGGGGCCCGGCTCAGCTTCAAGGTCACCGTCAACGACGACCGCGGGCTGGTGGCGGTGGGCCGAGTCAGCCGAGTTGTGGTCGATCGCGCCCGTTTTCTCGACAAACTGCGGTAGCGGCACCACTAAAAGTGACC
>JANPEN010000107.1:0-9624 GCA_031422955.1 Acidimicrobiia bacterium | reverse complement strand
GGACCGGCGTGCTGGCTGGCCGCGCCGGGTGGACAGCCAGGCTGGCTCCGATAAGAATCCCGAGCCCGAACCTCCCCAGGAAGAGAGCCCATGGCCAGCAGGAGCCCGAGACCCCAACGCCCCGGGGCGGGTCTTCGTTGAGCGGGGACCGAGTGCCCGGCGCCGGTCCGGCCGCCTTTCCCGGTTGGCCCCCAATCTTGCGCAGCCTCTTCAACGGCCAGGACCTGCCCAGAGACCAAGCCCGGCGCTGCATGGGCCAGATCCTGGACGGGTCGGCTACCTCCGCCCAGATCGCCGCTTTCGCGGTGGCCCTGCGCATGAAGGGCGAAGGCGTCGACGAGCTGGCCGGCATGCTCGATGCCATGTTGGAAGCGGCTGTGCTGGTGCCGTTGGAGCCTGGCCTGGCCGTCATCGACACCTGCGGTACCGGCGGGGACGGCAGCCATTCGATCAACGTTTCCACGCTGGCGGCCCTGGTCGTGGCGGGCGCCGGCGGGCATGTCTGCAAGCACGGGAACCGGGCCGCTTCGTCCGCTTGCGGCTCCGCCGACGTGCTCGAAGCGCTGGGAGTGACTATCGAGGTCGGCCCCGAGGTGGTCGCTCGGTGCGTGTCCGAGGCGGGCATGGGGTTCTGTTTCGCACCCCGCTTCCACGCCTCGATGCGTCACGCCGGGCCGACCCGTCGCGAGATCGGCGTGCCCACCGCCTTCAACTTCCTCGGACCCATCGCCAACCCGGGGCGGGTCCGCCGCCAGGTTGTCGGGGTCAGCGACGCCTCAATGGCGGATCGAGTGGCGGCGGTGTTGGACCGTTACGGCGCTGAGCGGGCCATGGTCGTATTCGGCCATGACGGCATGGACGAGCTCACCACCACCACCACCTCGACGGTGGTCGAGCTGCGCCAGGGCCACATCCGCCGGTACGAGGTCGATCCCAGGGCCTTGGGGCTGACCTTGGCGACCAAGGCCGAGTTGGTGGGGGGCGATGCCGCCACCAACGCCGAGCACGCTCGTCGGGTGCTGGGCGGGCAGCGAGGCCCCCATCGCGACGTCGTGTTGCTCAACGCGGCGGCCGCGCTGGTCGTGGCTGGCCTGGTCGAGGAGCTGAGCGAAGGGCTCGAGCTCGCCGTGTCCGCCATCGATTCCGGGGGGGCGGCCGCCGCCTTGGATCGGTTGCGGACCTTGTCTCGTCCCGTCGCGCCCTGAGGGCCGGGCGGCGCCAGCCGCAGCGTCGGTGTCGCTCGGCGCGGCGCGTACGCTCAACGGTGTCGTGAAGTCCGAAAAGTCCGCACCCATCACGTCGCTCCGCACCGCCCTGCAGATCGCCCTGGCCGTGGCCCGCCTTGGCGAAGCCGAGCATCCCCCGGTGCCGGCCCCGTCTGGGCTGCGGCCCTACCTCGGCTTCGCCAAGGCGCCGAAGGCGGCGTTGGAGCTGTGCCGGCGGGTGGTTGATGACGACGAGACCTTCCGCCGTCGTGTGGCCGCGGCGGTGACGGTGGATCAGGTGGGGGCGTTGGGCTGGCTGTGGTTGACCCGGCCCGAGCATTGGGAAGCGACCTCGGCAGAGCTCTTCGCCGAGCTGGAGAGGGAGCGGCTGCACACCACCGTGGCCCGCCGCCAAGACGAGCTGGAGCGACGGCAAGCGGCGGCCGTGGAAGCCGCCCAACTGGCCGAGCAGGCCCGCCGCGAAGCCGCTGCCGGGCTCGAAGCGGTCCGCATCGAGCTGGCCGAGGCCCGCCGGCAGATCCGTGAGCTTCTTGTTCGGATGGAACAGGCCGAGACCGCTGCGGCGAGACAGCACGACGAGCGCATCGGCCTCCTCCGCCAGCTCAAAGCGGCCGAGGCCCTGGTGGCTCGGCGCAGCAGCGAGAACCGGGGCTTGCGCGAGCAGTTGGACCAGGCCCGCCGGCCCGCCGAAGCCCGCCCTGGCGAGGATCCCGGCCCGAGTCGAGACCTGCTCCGAGCCGCCATCGACGCCGCTGCGGGCGCGGCCCAAACCATGACCCAGGCCGCGTCAGAAGTGACCAAGGCCATGGCCCAAGCGGGTGCCGCGCTGACGCAACTGGGGGGAGCCTCGACCGATGAGCAGGAAGCCGATCAGGGCCACGGCCCAGCCACCAGCGCGGCCACCGACCCCGCCGGTGCGCCGCCGCGCGGTGCGGTCGCGCCGGCGTTCGTGCCCATCGAGCGTCGACGTGCGCTGCGGATGCCACCCGGCACCTTTGAAGACGCTCACCCCGCGGCCGTCTACTTGAGCCGGGTTTCGCAGGTGCTTTTCCTGGTCGACGGCTACAACGTGTCCAAGCTGGGGTGGCCCGACCTTGAGTTGCGCCTGCAGCGCGAGCGCTTGGTGGAGGCCCTGGTCACGTTGCAGGCTCGTACGGGGGCTCAGACCGATGTGGTCTTCGACGGGGTTGACGACGCCGAGGTGCACGCACGGGTGGCGCCGGGTCGGCTACGGGTTGAGTTCACCGTCGCCGCCGTGGAAGCCGATGACCGCTTGCTCGAGCTGGTCGAGCTGACCCCGGCCCGGCGTCCGGTAGTGGTGGTCTCCAGCGACCGAAGGGTTCGAGATGGGGCCCGCCAGCGCGGCGCCAACACGATCAGCGCCGAACAGCTCCTGGGCCTGCTCCGCTGACCGGACGGGAAGGGCGCATGCCGGGACGGCGGCCGCCACTAGGCCATCATGGAGGCGTGCTGCCCACTCCGCCTGGCGTCGAGGAGTTGCGCCAGATCGCCCTCGCCGCCGGCCTCGACGCCCTGGGTGTGGCCCGAGCCGAGCCGTTTCTGTCTACCCGAGCAGACTTGGAGTCTCGGCGGGCGGAAGGATTGGCCGCCGACATGGCCTTCACCTACCGCAACCCCGAGCGCAGCACGTCGCCCGAACGCCTGCTGCGCAACGCCCGCAGCCTGGTAGTCGGGGCCCGTAACTACCATCGCCACCAGCCCCCCCGGCCCACAGCGCCAGCCGACACCACAGCGCCAGCCGACACAGGGCTCGCGGCCACCGCCGGACCGGTTGGCGCGACCCATCCCGAGCACCTCGGGCAGGTCGGGCGGTATGCCTGGGAGAACCATTACGCGGCCCTGCGGCAGGGGTTGGAGGCGGTGTCCCAACGGCTTCGGGCCCACGGCTTCCGGGCGGCGGTGTTCCTCGACGGCAACCACCTGGTCGACCGGGAGGCGGCCTATCGGGCCGGTCTGGGCTGGTATGGCAAGAACACCAACCTGCTGGTGGGGGAGCGGGGAAGCTGGTTCGTGCTCGGCTCGGTGGTCACCGACGCCGACCTGCCCACCGCCGAGGTCCAAGCCGATGGTTGCGGCTCCTGTCGTCGATGTCTGGACGCCTGTCCCACCGGCGCCCTGCCTCGCCCCGGGGTGCTCGACGCCAACCGGTGCCTCGCCTGGCTGGCCCAACGGCCAGGGTTGTTTCCCCTGGAGCATCGGGTGGCCCTGGGCGCCCGGATCTACGGCTGCGACGACTGCCAGACCGTGTGTCCGCCCAACCGCCGCGACGAACAGCGCGTCGCCCTGCGCACGACCACCGCGCCCACTCAAGGGGCCTGGGTGCCCTTGCTGGAATTGTTGGCCGCACCCGACGAGGACGTGCTGCAGCGCTGGGGCCACTGGTATCTGGCCGAGCGGCGGCCTTTCGCGCTGCGGCGCAATGCCCTGCTGGCCCTGGGCAACACCGCTCAGGGGACGGACCCGCGGGTGGTGGCCACCCTGCAGCGGCATCTGCAGGACCCCGACCCGTTGCTGCGAGCGACCGCGGTTTGGGCCGCCCGGCGTCTTGGGCTGGCCGAGCTAGCCGACACCGCCGCTACGGATCCCGATGCCACGGTTCGACAGGAGCTGGTAGAAACGGTGAAGGTGCGATGAGACATCTGCTGGTCACCAACGATTTTCTTCCCAAGGTCGGCGGCATTCAGTCCTACCTGTGGGAGCTATGGCGTCGCCTTCCCCCCGAGGACACCTTCGTCTACACCACCCCCTACCGCGGCGCCGCAGCCTTCGACGCTGGCCAGGACTACTGGATTCGCCGCAGTCCAGAGCCGGTGCTGTTGCCCCATCGGGGCTTGCGGACCCGCATTAACCACCTCGTCGAGGAGCTCGACATCGATCTGGTGTTGATCGATCCGGCTTTTCCGCTCGGGCTGCTCGCGGCCGGCAAGGGTCTCAACCGACCCTACGGCGTGGTGCTGCACGGGGCCGAAGTCACCATTCCTGGTCGTTTGGCACCTAGCCGGGCAAGCCTGGGCCGGGTATTGCGGGGCGCCGTGCTGATCATCTCCGCCGGTCAATACCCCGCCGCCGAAGCGCAGCGGTGCGCTGGCACCGACCTGCCCATCGTGGTGGTGCCCCCAGGGGTGGACACCACCCGCTTCCAGCCGTTGGACGTGGCCCGTAAGCTCGAGGTGCGCAAGCGTTACGGCCTCGACGAGGAAGACTTCGTGGTCGCCAGCGTGTCTCGCCTGGTGCCCCGCAAGGGCATGGATACCCTCATCGCGGCGGCCGCCCGCTTGCGTTGGCGCCACCCCTCGCTACGGGTGCTTATCGGCGGAAGGGGCCGCGACGAAAACCGTCTTCGCCGGCTCATTTTGGAGCTCGGGGCGCCGGTGGAGCTGGTGGGCTTCCTGGCCGAAGAGGAGCTGCCGGACTTTTACGGGGCGGCCGATGTGTTCGCCATGCTCTGCCGCTCTCGCTGGATGGGTTTGGAGCAGGAGGGGTTCGGCATCGTGTTTGCGGAGGCCGCCGCCTGTGCCATCCCTTCCCTCTGTGGCCGCAGCGGTGGAGCCCACGAGGCAGTCGAACACCAGGTGAGCGGTTTGGTCATCGATCATCCCGATGCCACCGAAGCGGTCATCGCCGGGCTCGACCGCCTCATCACCAACCCCGATCAACGAACCAAAATGGGGGCCGCCGCCCGCCGCCGGGCGGTTGAGCTATTCGAATACGACTCGCTGGCGGCGCGCCTCCGCGACGCCCTGGACCAGGCAGGCACAACGCGCCCATGTCCGAGCTGATCCCCGACCACTCCCGCGACGTGACCCCCGACGTCACCCCCGACCGGGTCTCATCGCGACCGGCGCCGCCTTTGGACGGGAACCTGGGCACCCGGCCGAGCCAGGCACAGCTGGTCAAGCTGAACACGGTGGCCACCGTCGTGTTTGTCGTCGCCGCCGTCCTCAGCGCCGCCGCGCCGAACTGGTTCGTGGCGTTGGGGGTAGGGGTGTCGGTGACGTTGTTCGTGACCGGCACGCTGGCCTACCTGGTGGCCTACGCCCGGGCGGTAGGTCGCAGCCGGCTGGAGGCGTTGGACCTGCCCGGCGTTTTTTTCGGGGTCGATTCGCTGCCACGGCCCCTGCAACGGCGCCTGTTGATCCTGCTGGCCATCCAGGTGGTGGTCGGCCTGGCCGCGGCCGCCTCCCGGCCTTTCACCCCGCTGGCCTTTTGCACCCTCACCCCGGTGTTCGGCCTGGGGATGTTGGGCCTGTGCGGCGCCACTCACGGGCGCTTTCCGCCCAGGACGCGCCGAACGGTTTGAACGCCCCTAAGGTGACCCCCCGAGCACCGAAAAACCGCCAGAGAACCGACGGAGACGCCATGGCTGTGAATCCCCCGATCACCCGCGACGAGCTGCGCAGTCTTGCCCTGCACCGAGCACCGTCGGCGATGACCACGTGCTATCTCGACGTGGACGGTCGGAGGTTTCTGAAACCCCAGGATCTGCAACGCTCCGTCGAGGTGGTGTTGCGCCGGGCCCGGGCCGAGGCCGGGACCGATCGCTCCCGGATGGCCGATATCGACCGCATCGCCGAGTTCGTGCGCCAAGGCATCGATCGTTCCCGCACCCGCGGGCTGGCCTTCTTCTCCCATCACGGGGAGGGGTTCTGGAAGGTGGTGGCGCTGCCCTGCCCGGTCCCCAACCATGTGATCGCGGGGGCTTCGCCCTCGGTGGCACCGTTGGAGGTGGCCCTGTCTGATCATGAGCCCATCGGGGTGCTGCTGGTGGACAAGGCCAAGTTGCGGATGCTGGTTTTCTCCTGGGACGAACTTGTCGACTACGGCGACCTGGTCACCGAAATGCTGGCCCCCGAGCTGACCCCCAGCGACGTGGAGCGCGGCCCCCGAGAGCAGGCCCATCTGGATCAACGACTGGGCGAACGCCAGGCCCGCCACGTGCGCAACGCCGCCCGGGTGGCCTTCGACCTGCAGGCTCGAACCGGTTTCGAGCGTCTGGTGGTCGGGGGGCCCGACGCAGTGGTGGTAGAGGTCGAGCGGCTGTTGCACCCCTACCTGCGCAAGATCTACCACGGCCGCATCGCCAGCAACCCCGCGGCCGGTAACGACGAGATCGCCAAGGTCGTGCGGGTGGCGGAGTCTGAGATCGCCAGGGCCAGGGAAGCAACGCTGGTCGGTCGCCTCCGCGAAGCGGTCGGTCGACCCGAATCCGGCCAGGCCCCCAGCGGCCGGCCCGACGGCGGCACCGGACGATCCGCCGGCGCTCGCAACGGCCTGGAGGCGGTGCTCTCCGCCCTAGCCACCCACCGGGTGGAGCGCATCTTGGTATCCGACGGGTTTGAGCAGGAGGGCTGGCGCTGCGCCCAGTGCGCCCGCCTCACCACGGTGGGCCCGACCTGTCCGGGCTGCGCGGCAGTCATGGACCCGGTGGCCGATCTGATCAGCGAGGCGGTGGATCAAGCCATAGCCGAACGAGCCAGGGTCCATGTGTGCGTCGACAACGCGGACCTCGACGTGTTGGGGCGCATCGGCGCCCTGCTGCGCTACTAGGCCGGCCGGTGGCCCCGCCGGACACCGTGGCGAGGCCGGGCTACCACGTGGGCATCGACGTCGGCGGCACCAAGATCCTGGCCGTCGCCACCCCTGCCGAACCGGCCAGGGAGTCCGAGTCGTGGGGGCGGTCGGGGCCGGCTGCGGTTTTGGCTGTGGCCGAGCAGGCGACCGTCACCACCGCCGTGCCCCGCATCGTGGATGAGCTGGTCAGCGACCTGCGCCAGCAGCTCGCACCGGAACCGTTGCTCGGTATCGGGGTGGGCCTGCCCGGCCTAGTCACCACCGCCGGGGTGCTGCGCTACGGGCCCAACCTGGCCGGCGCTCAAGAGCTGGACCTGGCCGGCTGGCTCGGCTCCCGACACGGGGTGGTCGCATCGGTGGACAACGACGGGAACTGCGCGGCCTGGGCCGAGCACCGCCTGGGCGCCGGCCGCGGCAGCGACGACATGGTCTTCGTGGGCCTGGGTACCGGCATCTCCTGCGGTTTGGTGGTCGGCGGCCGGGCGGTGCGGGGCCGTTCCGGTTTCGCCGGCGAGGCCGGCCACATGATCGTGCGAGCCGGGGGTGCCCGTTGCGCCTGCGGTCGGACCGGCTGTTGGGAGGCATCGGCCTCCGGCTCGGCCCTGGCCGCCCAGGCCCAGCGGGCAACCCGCCAGGGCCGGGCCGACGCCCTCGTCGCCCTGGCCGGGGGTAACCGGAAGGCCGTGCGGGGTGAACACGTCACCGCCGGGCTACGGGTCGGGGAGCCCACCGCTATCCGCATCGCCACCACCTTCGCCGGCTGGGTGGCACTCGGCCTGGTCAACCTGGTCCATCTCTTGGATCCGGCGGTGGTCGTGCTGGGCGGTTCGGTGCTCGACGATGCCGAGCCCTGGATGGGCCTGATCAACGCCGCTTACGCCGAGCTGATCATGCAACCGACTCTGCGCACAGCGACCACACTGAGCCCTGCGCAACTCGGCCGGCGGGCTGGTGCCATCGGCGCGGCGGTGCTGGCCCGGGAGGGTGAGGCAATCCGGCTCGATCCCCGCGAATAACCTGGCGGCCATGGAATTCCGCCGGATCGACTCGTTGCCTCCGTATGTCTTCGCGATGATCAACACGCTGAAGGCGGAGGCTCGTCGAGCTGGGAACGACGTCATCGACTTCGGGTTCGGCAATCCGGATCTTCCCTCACCGGACACGGCGGTCAACAAGCTGATCGAAGCGGTGCAGAACCCCCGTAACCACCGCTATTCGCTGTCGCGTGGCATCCCCAACCTGCTGGCCGCGGTGGCCAACCTCTACGACCGCCGCTTCGGGGTGCAGCTGGACCCCGAGACAGAGATCATCAACGTCATCGGGGCAAAAGAAGGCCTCACCCACCTCATGTGGACCCTGCTGCAGCCCGGAGACACTTGCCTGGTCCCCTCGCCCAGCTACCCGATCCACATCTGGGGCCCCATCTTCGCGGGTGCCACCATCCGCGAGGTGCCCATCGGCACCGGCGAGGACTTCTTCGAATCGCTCAAGGCCAACTGGGAGTACTCCTGGCCCAAGCCGCGGGTGGCGGTCCTGAGCTTCCCGCATAACCCCACCACCACCTGCGTCGACCTCGATTTCATGCAGCGGGTGGTGGATTTCGCCCGCGAGCGGGGCATGATCCTGGTCCACGACAACGCCTACGCCGACATCGGCTTCGATGGCTACGACCCGCCCTCCATCCTGCAGGTTCCAGGGGCCAAGGACGTCGCGGTCGAGCTGTACTCGATGACTAAGAGCTACTCGATGGCTGGTTGGCGGGTGGCGTTCCTGGTCGGTAACGCCGAGGTGGTGGCGGCGCTGGCCAAGCTCAAGAGCTACTTGGACTACGGCGCCTTCCAACCCGTGCAGATCGCCGCCACCGTCACCCTCAACGAGGAGCCGGACTACCCCAAGCTGGCCCGGGACATCTATCAGAACCGCCGCAACGTGCTGTGTGAGGGCTTGCATCGCATCGGCTGGGAGGTCACCCCACCCCAGGGCACCATGTTCGTGTGGGCCCCCATTCCCGAGCCCTACAAGGAGCTCGGGTCCTTGGAGTTCTCCAGTTTCTTGATCCGCCAGGCTGGCGTGGCCACCTCACCGGGGATCGGTTTCGGCCCCGGCGGCAACGGCCATGTTCGCTTCGCCCTCATCGAAAACGAAGAACGTTCCCGCCAGGCCATCCGTAACCTTCGCAAGGCCCTGGTCAAACTCGGCTAGCCCGCAGCTACCCTGGCTAGCCCTGTGAGTCGGCCCAGCCCCCGACGTAATTTCCTCCGCAACGGGCTGTTCTCCCGGGCGCAACACGGTGTTCACGGGCCGTGGTTAACGTCGGGACCATGAACGGCGCAACCTACCTGGTACGAGCCTGGATCCCCGACCGACCGGGGGCGCTGGGGCAGGTGGCCAGCCGCATCGGTGCGGTCCGGGGCGATGTGGTGGCTATTGAGATCCTGGAGCGGGGCGGCGGCCGGGCGGTCGATGAGATTGTGGTTGAGCTGCCCGATGCCAGCCTGCTGGACATGCTGATTCGCGAGATCAACGAGGTCGACGGGGTCGATGTGGAGGACGTCCGCCTACTCGTAGGCGGCCACGTCGACCCCGGCCTCGATGCACTCGATGCCGCCGCCCAGCTGGTGGGGGCATCCAGCGCCGACGAGCTATTCGAAGCATTGGTAGACCATCTGCATCGGGGACTGGGCGGCGGCTGGGTGGCCGTGGTGGCTCTCGAGGGTGCCGAGTTGCGCTCCGGCCGGGGAGATATCCCGGCCGCAGCCTGGCTGGCAGCCTTCCTCGAAGGCAGCCGGCACGCGGCTCGGCTGGC
>JANPEN010000106.1:0-2180 GCA_031422955.1 Acidimicrobiia bacterium | reverse complement strand
CGGACACCGCGCCGGTGCCGGACCGGCTCGATACCAAGGCCATCCAGCGCGGCCGCAACGTGGCCAAGAAGCGCAACGAGGTGGCGGACCTGCCCCATGCCGATCTCGAACGGCTCATCCGCACCCTCGAAGACGAAATGAACGAAGCCGCCGTCGACCTCCGTTTCGAATACGCCGCCCGCCTCCGAGACGAGATCAAAGAACTAAAACGCGAGCTCCGCGAGGTCCGCCAACTGGCGTGAACGGAGGGCCATCGCTCCGGCTGTGTGAGGCCGAGACTGAATCTGCGAACGGCGTTGTGCTGCCGCCCCCGGCATTGTGGACAATCGACAGGCTGAGTTAAACGGGAACCGGGAGTTTTGGCGTCGTGAAGCTCCACTCCGATACGTAACAGAAGCGCAGCGGACCACTTCGGGATAGCGGTGCCGGCATCAGTTGGTGGCGGGCGTGGTGTCCGTGGTGGTGTCGCCGGAGGCGGAGTCGGCGGGGCTGAACCGGTTTGTGGTGGTGGCCAGTAGCACGGCGCGGATCCATACCGCCTCGATCGTCGGTGGCAGCCACGTGTCGGCGAAGGAGAACGGGTTGATCACCGGCCGCCGGGCTGAGGGCGCCAGTCCGGTCGGGACCCAGGGCTGACACCGCCAGAGCGAGGTGCGGCGGCGTTGCGTTGGCGTTGCGTTGGCGGTTGGCGGCAGCCGGTTTTCCAGGGGCGGGGCTGCCGGGAGATCTACGCTTGCCGGCGTGCTGTCTGCCGCCGATCTCGACACGATCGATATCCATTCGCTGGACTTGTACGCCAGCCGGGGCTACCCGTGGGCGGAATGGGAGCTGCTGCGCCGGGAGGCGCCGGTGTACTGGTACGACCGGCCCGGCATCGAGCCGTTCTGGGCGGTGACCCGCTACGCCGACGTGCACGCCATCGGCTGCGACGCGGCCACCTTCATCAACAGCGGACGGCGTTTGCGCCTGCACTCCATCGAGCACGAGGAGCGCATGTGGGCCTCCAAGGCCCGCAGGGATCAGCTGTACGGCTGGGATCCGGCCGAACCGCTGGACCTGGTCTTCATGGATCAGCCTCGTCACACCGCCTTCCGGTTGCTGACCGCCCGGGCCTTCACCCCCGCCCGCTGCCGCCGTATGGCCGCTTCGCTGGCCGGGCTGGCTGCCCGTTTTGTGGACGAGTTCGAGCAGTCCCTCGACCGCGCCCAGGGCGAGCCGATCGATCTGGTGCGGGCGCTGTCCTTCAAGCTGCCGCTGGCAGCTATCTGCGATCTCATGGGCGTGCCGACGGATGACTATCTCGATATCTGGCGCTGGACCGATTCGGTGTTCGACACCGAATCAATGGAATGGGCGTTGCCCGGTGAGGATCGCGGCAGCATGCGCCGCCGGTTGCGCACCGAGTACTTCGAGTACTACGAGCAGCTCATAGCCGCCAAGCGGGCCCAGCCGGCCGATGATGTGGCCAGCCAGCTGATCAACGGCGAGGTCGACGGGCAGCGGCTCACGCAGCAGCAGCTGCACGGCTATCTGAACCTGCTGATCCTCGCCGGTAACGAGACCACCCGTAACGCCACCACCAAGGGCATCGTCACGCTCATCGAGAACCCCCAGCAGCTCGACCTGCTCTGCTCGGATCCCCAGCGCTGGACCGAGCCGGCGGTGGAGGAGATCTTGCGCTGGACCTCGCCGGTGCTGCAGTTCGCCCGTACCGCCGCCCACGATACTGTACTGAATGGTATGTCGATCCGGGCGGGGGAGGTGGTGGGCGTGTGGTACCCCTCCGCCAACCGCGACCCTGATGCCTTCGAAGGACCGAACCGCTTCGACATTACCCGAGAGCCCAACTACCACCTGGCCTTCGGTCACGGCCCGCACTTCTGCCTCGGCGCCAACCTGGCCCGCTGGGAGCTGCGGGCCATGGTGAGCGAGCTGGCGCGGCGGGGCGTGCTACGCCGCCTGGAGGTGGTCGGCCCGCCGGAGATCACGAAGGATCTTCATGTCAGCGTGGTGAAACGCCAACTTGTTCGCGCCGCGGGTTGAAGCCCTCAGTAGAGCTTTCACGTTGGAACAGGAAAGCACGACGTATGACCGTAAGGAAACTCCACATGACGTGAACGACGCCAGGGGCCGCCGGGCCGTCGACGCCAAGGCGAACGCGACGGCGAGCGCGACGGCGA
>JANPEN010000105.1:0-2353 GCA_031422955.1 Acidimicrobiia bacterium | reverse complement strand
GACCGCCTGGGTCCTGATCCGCGTCCTCGGCTCCCGTCAGGCCTGCCCGGCGCCCCCGGCCCGGCTTTATCTGCGAGCCTGCACCCTGGCGGCGGGCACGCTCCTGCTGGCGGTACTGTACGGCCTAGCCCGCGGCGGGAGCCTCCAACAGATCTTCTACCAGGTGACTCCGATGCTGGCCACGATCGCCGTGGGCGCAACCGCCTGTTTGATCGCCTCGCCCGCGCTGCTGCGTTCACTCGAGCGGGTGTTGATGGTTGCTGCCGGGATCCGGGCGGCCGTCGCAATCTATGTGTATCTCACCGTTTTTCGCCCAGCCGGCGGAGAATTCCTGTACGTCACCACCCACAGTGACTCGGTCTTGTGGGTGGTTGCCGCGGCTTTGTTGATCGGTCGGACCATCGCCACGTTCCGATTGCAACCCCAGCGAGCCCGAGGCGCGCTGCTCCTTTTGCTCTTGGCCGCCATCACCGTCAACAACCGCCGCCTGGCCTGGGTCGAACTCGGCGTCGTGGCGGCCTATGCCATGTGGGCAGTTCCCCCACGACTTCGCCGGCTTCGCTGGCGCGTCGCGGTGGTGGCGCTACCGTTGTTGCTGGTCTACGCCACCGCCGGAGCGGCGGCCCCTCCGTCTCGGATCTTCGCGCCGGTTCAAGCCCTGACCTCGGTGAATGATGCAGAGGATTCCTCCACGTTGTCGCGTGAGATCGAGAACTACAACCTCTTGGTGACCGTTCGCCAAGGCGGCCCGCTGGGGATCGGCTTCGGCCACGAGTACACCGAAGCGGTGGTGGGACCGGATATCTCCGCCGCCTTTGCGCAGTACCGCTATCTCCCGCACAACAGCACCCTGGGGCTGTTGGCCTTCGCCGGGATCGTGGGCTTCATCGGCTTCTGGCTCCCCTTCGTGGTCGGCATGGGATCGGTGGTTCGGCTTCGACACGATCCGGCTCGACACGTGAGCGCCGCGGGAACCTGGCTCGGGGGGGCCATCATCGCCTACTCGTTGATGGCCTGGGGTGACATCGGGTTGCAGAGCAGCCTCAACGGGGTGATCGGTGGGTTGGGTGCAGGTTTGGCCGCCGGTCTCGAAGGATTCCGAAAGCGGACGCTACCGGCGTCTGCGCCTGAGTCGGTCAGCTTGTTTGAAGGAGAGTCGACATGAACGCAGGATCGAAGGCTCCGCGACGGTGGCATCGGATGATCGGGCTGGTAGCCGCGGCGGGCTGCCTCGCGTTCAGCGCCTGCGAGATCGCCCCCAGCCAGAAGGCGGCTTCGGGCTCGAACCTCGTGAGTACCCCCACCGGGGAGGAGGTGGTCGCCTTCGACTCCGGTCTGGGCGATGGCTGGCGGGACTTCGGCTGGACGGCCTCGATCGAGCCCGGTGAGCCGGCCCGGGTGGATCTCGGTGGTTGGGGCGGGTGGATCCTGGCTCAACCGGAACTCGGTGAATCCCATGCGCAGCTCCTGCTGTCCGTTCGTTTGGTTGGCGGTGCATCGCCGGGGGACTCGCTTCGGGTCAGCCTCGGTGACGGCAGCAGTGAGTTCCCGTTGGTGGTGCCTTCCTTCACCCAGCTCGGGCCATGGTGGCAGGCAATGGTTCCGGCCCAGGATCTGAATCCCGAGGGCTACCGATTCGATCGCGTGGTGCTGCAGGCGGCGAAGGAGCTTCCATCGCCCACCATCGTCGAGGTCGAGCGGATCACCTTGGTCATGGTCACGCCGCCCCGCCCGGTTCCCACGCTGGTGCGCCCGGCCACCGTTTCCGCCGACTGCGCGGCGCCCGGAAGCCACGCCATCAGCCCCTACATCTACGGTGTCGCCTTCTCCCCATCCCGAGAGTCCACAAGCGACCAACCCTGGGCCCTGGGAACCACGGCACGCCGCTGGGGCGGCAACCCCACGTCGCGTTACAACTGGAAGGACGGCCACGCCTGGAACACCGCGTCGGACTGGTACTGGCGCAACGTCTCCATCCTCGATGGTGAGCAGCCGGCATGGAAGCAGTTCATGGCGACCAACGCCGGTCACGACATCGCCAGTGTTGTCTCGGTGCCGATCATCGGCTGGGTGGCCAAGGACCGCAGCTCCTATTCCTTTCCCGTCTCGGAGTTCGGTGTCCAAGAGTCCAGCGATCCGAATGTGCCCGACGCTGGAAACGGCAACCGCGCCGGCGGCGACGCCATTGAGGCGAAGTCCCCCCTGCGCACAAGTATCGCCGCCCCGCCTTCCTTCATCGATGAATGGGTGCGGGAGATGGAGCTGACCGCCGCCGCCCCGGTGCAATACGTGCTGGACAACGAGCCAGATCTGTGGTCGGACACCCATCGCGACGTCCACCCCGAGCCGTTGA
>JANPEN010000104.1:0-23069 GCA_031422955.1 Acidimicrobiia bacterium | reverse complement strand
GCAGCAGGGCGAGCTGGTCGAGCTGTCGGGCAAGTCCTCCAACTGCGTCTGGAACCAGAGCACCGGTACCTGCGGATGATTTAGCTCGCATCCGATGCCGACGGATCTGACCATCTGTCGAGTTCAGGAGAAGCCGACAACTTTCGGGTTGTCGGCTTCCTCGCGCTCCTATTCGGAAAGGTTTGGCGACGGTGGGGTGACGGTGGGGTGTGACTTGGGACACGAGCGGAACTAGGGTTGGCGCCATCGATCTGCTCCTGCAACGTTGCTTCGATGCGTTGGCCAACGGCGTGATCTACGGCTCGATCGCCCTGGCCCTGGTGATCGTGTATCGGGCCACCGGCATGCTCAACGTGGCCCAGGGTGAGATGGGCACCGTGTCCGCCTACGTCGGGCTGATCCTGCACACCCCGGTTACCCCGGCGCTGGCGGGCACCGGGCTGGTTGCTTCGATCGTGCCTTTTTCACCGCTGCCCTTGTGGGCGTCGGTGCTGGGGGCGGTGCTGGCCGGGGTGGTGCTCGGCACGGCGATGGAACGCTTCGTCATCCGCAGGGTCGCGGAGCGCTCCGGGTTCGCGGTGATCAGCGTCACGGTGGGCTTGCTGTTGATGCTCAATGGCATCACCGAGGGGACCTGGCGCCCAATCGCTCGGGGCTTCCCCTCCCTTTTCCCCAACCGCCCCGGGGACTACCTGGGGGTGGGCGGCGCCCGGCTGCGTTACAACGCAGTGGGCGCCCTGCTCACCATCGTCAGCGTGTTGTTGCTGTTAGCGGTGGTGCTGAAACGAACCCGGTTGGGTCTGGCCTTTCGGGCGGTTTCCTCGAACAAGGAGTCCAGCGAACTGGCCGGTATTCGCTCCGGGCAGATCACCACCGTGGGCTGGGCCCTAG
This sequence comes from Acidimicrobiia bacterium, assembly GCA_031422955.1. Classification (GTDB taxonomy): domain Bacteria; phylum Actinomycetota; class Acidimicrobiia; order Acidimicrobiales; family CAIXPF01; genus CAIXPF01. The sequence goes on along the minus strand of JANPEN010000104.1, from coordinate 22,178 downwards.
CCGGCGGGATCGGTGGTTTGGCCGCCTGTCTCATTGCTCCGACCGTGCTGTTGGAACCCAACATGATGGTGCGGGTGTTGATCTTCTCGCTGGTAGCAGCCACCTTGGGTGGGTTGGACAGCCTGGGCGGAGCGTTGCTGGGCGGGCTGGCCATCGGCGTCTCCCAGACCATGGTGGCCGGCTACGTGGAGTTCATGGGCACGCAACTGAGTTTGCCGGGGGCGCTGCTGGTCATGGTCATCGTGTTGATGGTTCGGCCCAGCGGTCTGTTCGGCACGCCCCGTATTGAGCGGGTATGAGCTATCTCGAGCCGATCGCTCTGGAGCCGCTGGAGCCGCAGGAGCACGAGCCGCCGCCGACCGGCCTGGTCGGCCGGCGGGCGGTTTCGGTGTTGCGGGGCTCGCCGGCTTGGCGGCTCCTGGTGGCGGGTTCGGTGGCGGCAGCCTTTGTGTTGGTGGCCGCCGCCGCCTTCGTGCTGCCCGTGATCGAAGCCAGGCTCCTCTCCCGCTTCGTGGCCTTGGGGGTGGCCTTGTTGGGTCTGCAGTTCGTGGTCGGCCGGGCCGGCCAGTTGTCGCTGTGCCACGGGGTGTTCGTCGGTATCGGCTCCTACAGCGCCACCATCGCGACCAGTAACTATGGCTGGCCGGTCCTGGCTGGTTTGGGCATCGCCCCGCTGTTCGGCTTCCTGGCCGGTTGCATCGTCGGTCTGCTGGCCCTGCGCATACGGGCCACCTACCTGGGCCCGGTGACCTTGAGCGTGGCGGTGGTCTTCCCCATGTTCGTCAAGCGCTTCGCCTGGTTCACCGGTGGTTCCGGAGGTCTGCCCTTGTTGCGCCAGATGACCCCACCCTCCTGGCTGGGGATCCGCGATACCCAGCCGTATCTCTGGAACCATCTCGTCATCGTGGCGGTGGCGGTGCTGGCCCTGGTGGTGGCCCGCAACGTGGTGTTGAGCCCGGTGGGCCTGGCCGTGCAGGCGGTGGCGGAGAACCCGTTGTCCGCCTCCACCAGCGGGATCAACGTGCGGCGCATGCGGGTGGTGGCCTACGGCTGGGGGGCGGCCTTCGGGGCTTTGGGCGGAGGGTTGTTGGTGATCGACACCCCGGTGGTGGGGGCGGACAGCTACGACCTGTTCCGCAGCCTGGGCTACTACGCGGCGGTGACGGTGGGCGGCGCCGCCTCGATGGTGGGGGCGGTGTTCGGGGCTGCTTTGTTGATCGGGGTGCCGTGGCTCACGGACACCTACAGCCTGCGGGCTCCCCCCAACCTCATTTTGGGGACCTTGCTGGTGGGCGCCATCCTGGTCGCTCCCGAGGGGTTGGCGGTGGCCGCTCGTAACTACGTCAGTGGCCTCGTGGACCTGCACCATCCCGAAGCCGAAGCGGCCGCCCGGGAAGATGGCGACGCCAAGCACTTCGCCCCGCGCCACTTCGACCCGGCCGACCGGACTGGCCCGGCCGACCGGACTGGCCCGACCGACCGGACTGGCCCGACCGGCGCGATCGGTGCGATCGGCCTGACCGACCGGGTCCGGCCAGGGGTCGAAGCAGCGGATCCCGATGCCCGCTACCGTGCCCCTGATGAGCACCCCGATGAGCCCAACGCCTGACGGAGCGAGCCACGATCGCCCCTGGGGGTTCCGCACCCGGGCCATTCACGCCGGGGCGAGGCCAGACCCGGTGACGGGGGCGCGGGCGGTACCGATTTACCAGACCACCAGCTTCGTGTTCGAAGACACCGCCGATGCGGCGGACCTGTTCGCCTTGCAGAAGTACGGCAGCATCTACTCCCGCATCGGCAACCCCACCGTCAACGCCTTTGAGGAACGCATGGCCTCCCTCGAAGGAGGCATCGGGGCGGTGGCCACCGCCTCGGGTCAGGCCGCCCAGTTCTGCACGGTGGCCTGCCTGGTCGACGCCGGCGATCACATCGTGTCCTCGGCGTCGCTCTACGGGGGAACCACCACCCAGCTGGATGTGAGCTTTCGTCGCCTAGGGGTGGACACCACCTTCGTTCCCGGTGATGATCCCGCCGCCTTCGCCGCTGCGATCACCGATCGCACCAAGCTGTTGTTCACCGAGGTAGTGGCGAATCCCTCCGGCATCGTGGCCGACGTCGCCGCGCTGGCCGACATCGCCCATGCTCATGGCGTGCCGCTGGTGGTAGACGCCACCACCGTCACCCCCCAGCTGTGTCGGCCCATCGAGCACGGGGCGGACATCGTGGTCCACTCGGCCACCAAGTTCATCGGCGGTCACGGCACCTCGCTGGGTGGGGTGGTGGTGGAATCGGGCCGGTTCGACTGGGGTAACGGCAAGTTCGCCCATTTCACCGAGCCAGTAGCCAGCTACGGTGGGCTGCGCTATTGGGAGAACTTCGGTGAGTACGCCTTTTGCACCAAGTTGCGAGTGGAACAGCTGCGCGACATCGGCGCCTGTCTGAGCCCGTTCAACGCCTTCCTGTTGCTCCAGGGCTTGGAAACTCTGCCCTTACGGATGGTGGCTCACGTGGCCAACGCCATGATCATCGCCCCCTGGCTGGAAGCGCATCCGGCCGTGTCCTGGGTGCGCTACGCGGGGCTGGAGTCTTCGCCCTATCACGAGCTGGGCCGCCGTTATCTCCCCCAGGGGGTGGGCGCGGTGTTGGCCTTCGGGGTCAAGGGGGGCAGGGCTGCCGGGGCCCGTTTCATCGAGTCCCTCGAGCTGGTGAGCCACCTAGCCAACATCGGGGACGCCAAGACCCTGGTCATCCATCCTGCTTCGACCACCCACCAACAGCTCACCGACGCCCAACTGCAAGCGGCCGGGGTGGGCCCCGATCTCATTCGGCTGTCGGTGGGCATCGAAGACCCTGAGGACATCTGCTGGGACCTGGACCAGGCTCTGCTGGCCGCACAGAAAGGAGGGGACTGATGAGCGCATGGAGCGAACCCTCAGCCCGTCAACGCAAGGCCATCCTCGACGCCACCCGCACGGTGGCCATGGTGGGGGCGTCGTCGAACTCGGTCCGGCCGTCGTTCTTCGTGTCCACCTACCTGCTCAGCTCTTCCACCGATTTCGAGGTCTACTTCGTGAACCCTCGCGAGCAGGAGATCCTCGGTCGGCCGGTGTACCCCACGTTGGAGGCCCTGCCCGTAGTACCGGACCTGGTCGACGTGTTCCGACGGCCAGAAGACCTCCCAGGGGTGGCCGCAGAGGCCATCGCCGTGGGTGCCCGCACCTTTTGGGCCCAGCTAGGCCTGTGGTCCGATGAGGCGGCCGACCTCGCCCATCAGGCCGGCTTGGAGGTGGTGATGAACCGTTGCCTGAAGATCGAGCACGCTCGCTTCCACGGTGGGTTGCACCTAGCCGGTTTCGACACCGGGATCCTCAGTTCCCGGCGGAGACGGTGAAGGTGACCAGGGGTCCAGGAGAGCCACGGTCGCCACGGTCTGCTGAACTCGTCAGTGAGCCGAGCTGATGGCACAGTTGTTGTTGTTGCGCCACGGCAAGTCGGCCTGGCCGGTCGGGGTGGCCGACCTGGACCGGCCGCTGGCCCCTCGCGGCGAACGCGACGCCAGGGCGGTGGGTGCCTTCCTGGCCGCTCGCCGGCTGCGGCCCGACCTGGTGGCCTGCTCTCCCGCCCAGCGCACCCAGGCCACCGCCGCACTGGTGCTGGCGGCGGCCGGCGGTGCGGAGCAGGCGCAGATCCCCCTGCACGTGGAGGAGGAGCTCTACGACGGCGATGTCTTCGCGGTGTTGCGCCGAGTCCCCGCTGAGGTGGGCCGGGTCTTGGTGGTCGGTCATGAGCCTGGCTTGTTGGAGGTGCTCGGGCGCCTGTGTGGGGCGGCCGTTCGCCTGCCCACCGCTGCCTTGGCCCTGATCGAGCTGAACGCTCCGTGGGCCGAGCAACCGGCAGGGCTGGGTGTGTTGCAACTGCTGCTCACCCCCAAGCTGCTCGCAGGAGCGAAGTGGACTACCGTCTGACCCCGAACGTGACCGCGCCGTCAACAAACAGCGGTCAAGACATGTACTCGCCAACAGCAAAGGGGTTGCCTCGTGCCCTATGAGTTCACCGACAAGGGCTTGACCACGCTGCAAGAGGTCAAGAGCTTCCTGGACGATTTCATCTACCCGGCCGAAGAGGAATGGAACCAGCAATACCACGAGGGCGGGGCCAACAGCTATCCACCCATCATGGAGAAGCTCAAGGCCGCGGCCCGCGAACGCGGCCTCTGGAACCTTTTCATCCCCCATCTGGATCTCGGTTCGCCGGGAACCAAGTTGTCCAACCTCGACTACGCGCCGATCTCGGAGCAGCTGGGCAAGGTCATCTTTGCCTCTGAGACCATGAACAGCTCCGCTCCGGACACTGGCAACATGGAGATCCTCAATCTCTACGCGTCGGAGCGGGTCAAGGAGCGCTGGCTGTCGCCCTTGCTCGAGGGTGATATCCGCTCGGCGTTCTCCATGACCGAGCCCGACGTCGCCTCCTCCGATGCCACCAACATCTCCTTGCGCATTGAGCGTGACGGCGACGAGTACGTGCTCAACGGCCGCAAGTGGTTCAGCTCTGGGGCGCTCTCGCCTCGGTGTCAGGTGCTCATCGTGATGGGCAAGACCGATCCGAGCGCCTCCCGACACCGCCAGCAGTCCATGATCGTGGTCCCCAAGGACACCCCCGGTATCAGCTTCGGTATGGACCCCCACGTGTTCGGGTTCCAGGACCGCGGCGGCCACCCCGAGGTGATCTACGAGAACGTGCGGGTCCCGGCGGACTACCTGCTGGGTGAGGAGGGCGGCGGTTTCGCTATCTCCCAGGCACGGCTCGGTCCAGGCCGCATCCACCATTGCATGCGTTCTATCGGCGTCGCCGAACGGGCGTTGGAGTACATGATCAAACGGGCCTTGGTGCGCTCCACCTTCGGCACCCTGGTGGCCCACAAGGGCCTGATCCAGGACTGGATAGCGGAATCCCGTATCGAGATCGACATGGCCCGTGAGTACGTACTGCGCTGCGCCCACCTGATGGACACCGTCGGGAACAAGGCGGCCGCCACGGAGATCTCCGGCATCAAGGTGGCCGTCCCCAACATGACCCTCAAGGTCATCGACCGAGCCATCCAGGTGCACGGCGCCGCCGGTGTGTCCCAGTACTTCCCGCTGGCCCACATGTGGGCCCACCAGCGGACCCTGCGCATCGCGGATGGTCCCGACGAGGTGCACAAGTTCACCATCGCCCGGCGCGAGATCCTCAAGCACGCCCCGGACTTCAAGATCAACCCGGCCAACATGCCCGGCGCGGGGGGCGAACCCCACGTTTTCGCCCGTCCGTGAAGCCAGGGCCGGCGGCTCTGATCTGATCTAACTCTCGCCGCGAGGGGTCCCCAGGGGCCCCTCGTTTGCGTCCCCGGCGTTGGCTGGCCTGTTCGTGGTGGGCCTGGTCGGTGGCGCGAGGCGAATGGCGACGGAGTTGATGGCCTGGGTGATGGTTTCGGCCCAGGCTTGAGGCTGACGCAGGAAGGCGTCGTGGTCCGCTTCGAGGTCGAAGCGCAAAGCCCGCAGCGCCTCGGCCAGTTGCAATTGGCGACGGGGTTGCACCAGGCGGTCCCTGCGGGTGGCCACCACGGCGGCGGGCAGGTCGATCGCGCTGGCCATGGGACGAGCATCGAAACGCGACAGCGCCCGGCCTGCCTCCAGCGCCGCGCCCGGGTTGAGCCGCTTGGCTTCTGCCAACAGATGGGGCCGCCACCGGGCGATCAGGTCGTTGCCGGCGGCCATGTCATCGATGATGCGCTGGGCCAGCCATTGGTCCCCGCCCAGCCGGAGCCCTGCGCTCAGCAGCGCTAGCAACCGCCATTCGAGGCGATCATGCCAGCGATCACGCCATTCCAGGGCGGTGGCGCACAGCACCAGGCCGTTGACTAGATCGGGGCGCCGCTGGGCCAGGTGCAACCCGATGGGGCCGCCCATGGAGTAACCGCAGGCGATGACCGGCCCGCCGCCCAGGTGGTCGAGGACCGCGGCGGCATCGTCGGCGGCGCCCTCCAGGACGAACGGCCCGGCGCTGCGCAGTCCCCGACCGTGGCCTCGATGGTCGAGCGCAATCACGTTGTACTGACGAACCAGCGGCTCGTAAAGGGCGAACCAGTTGAAGTCGGCGGTGGCCAACCAGCCATGCAGCAGCAAAACGGTGGCCGCTTCGGCCCGAGCCGGGCCCACCCGCACGAACGCTTCCCCCCGCCCGGGCAAGCTAACGATGCGGGCTTCGGGCAGATAGGGCGCGGCGAGTTGTGGCAGCAATGTTTCCTCCCGACCTCAATCGTCACCCCCCAGGTTGCCCGCTCGCCCGGCGCAAACCGTGTTTGTTGGGCTGTGTTTGTTGGGCTCTGTTTGTTGGGCTCTGTTTGTTGGGCTGTGTCTGCTGGGCTGTGGTTGCGGACTTTGTTGGGTGGCCAGTGTGTGCTGGCCTGTGTTTGCTGCCCACCTCGCTGTCGCTCGGTGGGTGTCGGCGGCTCGCTGGCGCTCACTCGCCGACCTGGCGCACTCTTGGGTAGTGCAAGCACCGCTCCCCAGCACGGGTGGTGGGGCGCCAGCGCCGGCCGCTATCCGGTTGGGCACTTGTAGGGCCCGGCCGGAGACCCTGCGCTCGCGACAGGCCCGTCCGTCAGGTGGGTGGCGCGCCTGAGTTATCCGACTGTTCTCCTCAGTGTTGGGGTGGGAACCCGCCCCGCGCTGGCGCCGCATGGCGTGCTGGGGAACCGGGCTTGCAGGAGGGGTGGTGGCGTCAGGTCGGCGTGTGAGCGCTAGCGAGCCGTCGACCCTCGGCGACCGACAGGGAGCCGTGCAACAAGCATGTAAGCCGTGCAACAACAAGCATGGCAGCAAGCCCGCGTGCCGGGGTGGGAACCCGCCCCGCGCTGGCGCCGCATGGCGTGCTGGGGAACCCGGCTTGCAGGACGGGTGGTGGCGTCAGGTCGGCGTGTGAGCGCTAGCGAGCCGTCGACCCTCGGCGACCGACAGGGAGCCGAGCAACAAGCACGGCAGCAAGCCACGCGGGTTGGGGTGGGAACCCGCCCCGCGCTGGCGCCGCATGGCGTGCTGGGGAACCGGGCTTGCACGGGGGGTGGCGGCGTCAGGTCGGCGTGTGAGCGCTAGCGAGCCGCCGACCCTCGGCGACCGACAGGGAGCCGTGCAACAAGCACGTAAGATTCCGGTGATGGTGTTCATCAGCAGGGCTTCCCGCTCCGGTAGCGGCACTCGGTCCGAGCCCAGTGTCGTCACCCTTGAGCCCCGGGCGGGCATGGTGCCGGCCCAGGCTTTGCTGCCCGATGTGCTGCCCACCGACCGCCTCAACCGCAGGGCCATGGCCATCTCGCCGCTGCGAGACGAGCTGCGTCGCATCCGGAACGGCCGTTCCGCCTTGGCCGTGGTGTCCTTGTCTGCCCAGGTGGTTGCCATCTTGGTCGGGGTCATCTGGCTGGCCCATCCGCTTGGTTACGCAGTCGGCTTTGTGCTCATGGGCCGGGTCATCGTGTGTTGCAACATCCTCGGACATGAGGCGGTGCATCGCACGCTTTTCTCCCGTCGTGGGTTCAATGACTGGATCGGGCGCTGGCTGTTGTCCTATCCGGCTCTGGTCGGTTTCGAGCTGTATCGGCGTGGTCATCTTTCCCACCATCGCGACGAGATGGGCCCAGACGAGCCCGACCTCGCCCTCTACAAGAGCTATCCCATTACCCGTGATTCCCTGCGCCGCAAGCTGGTGCGTGATGTCGTCGGGCGCTCGGGCTCGAAGATCTTGCGGGGGCTGTTTCGCGGGTTGCGCAAGCCCCGCACCCGGCCGGTGGCCGTTCGTATCTTCGCGGTGCAGGCGGCCCTGGTGGCGGTGGCCAGCGCCTTTGGCCGCCCCGAGTTGTACCTGCTGTGGATCGGGCCCTATCTCACCCAATGGCGCCTCACCAACCGGCTTCGGGCCATCGCCGAACACGGCGGCATGGTGCAGTCCGCCGATCGCCGCGAGACAACCCATCAGGTGCGACAGAGCGTGCTGGCCCGGTTCTTCATGGTGCCCTACAACGTTGGCCTTCATCTGGCCCATCACGTCGACATGGGGGTGCCCTGTTGGAACCTGCCGCGCCTGCATCGAGAGTTATTGGCCTCGGGATGGTTGCCCGAAGAGCTGGTCTACCCGACCTACCGGTCGCTGTGGTCGAAGCTGTCCAGCCGCCCGGTCGGCACCTGATCGCGCCTTGAGCCCGGCCGCCGCCGAACTAGTTCGGGGCCTGGGAGCGGGCTTGGTGTTCGGCCGTTTCGGCCACCTGGCGTAGTGGGAGATCCAATCCGGCGGCGGCGGCGGCGACGTCGTCGTGTTCCGCCTTCGCCCGGTGCGGGCCGATCTTGACCCGTACCGTCCAGCCGCCCACGTCGACCGTGACCATCTGCCGCGGGGCCACCCAACGCTGCACCGGGGCGAAGCGGATACCCAGCGAGGCGGTTTCCCGGGCGATCAGCTGGGCCAGATCGGCGGCGTCGGTGGGGGCGCAAAGGGCCGACAGCACCAGCCCCGGGCGGGATTTCTTCATGGTCGCCGGCGCGGTCCAGGCGTCCAGCGCGCCGGCCTCCAGGAGCCGGCCGAGCACGTAGCCGACCGTCTCGGCGGTCACGTCGTCGAGGTTGGTCTCCAACCGCCAGATCGTCTCGGTGGTGCCCAACGACGAGTTTCCCAGCCCCGCCGGGGGCCTCTCGCCTGGTGAGGTTTCGCCCACCACGACCTGCACGACATTGGGCCGGCCGGGTGGGTTGCGGGTGCCGGCGCCGTAGCCGCTGGCGGACACCACGCAGTCGGGGAGGGCCCCGAAGCGTTGGGCCAGGGCGGCCACCAGGGCGGCGCCGGTCGGGGTGGTCAGCTCCATGGCCACGTCCACCCCTCGCAGGGGGGCGCCCTGCAGCACCCGCAACACGGCCGGGGCGGGGTTGGGCAGAACGCCGTGGGCGGCGTTGATGATGCCTACCCCTACCGCGACGGGGCCGCAGCTCACCTCGTCGATACCCAGCAGCTCCAGGGCCACCGCTGCCCCCACGATGTCGATGATGGAATCCACCGCCCCGATCTCATGGAAGTGGACGTCGTCGGCGGCCACACCGTGCAGGGCCCCTTCGGCCTGGGCCAGCAGACGGAAGACGGCCAGGGCCCGTTCGGCGCTGCGGGGGACCAGCCCGGCACCCGCGATGGTGTCGATGATGTCCCCGGCCCGGCGATCGTGGTGTTGGCTCGCCACCTCAACGCGCACGTGGGTGGCGGCGATCCCGGCCCGATCGACCCGCTGGTGGCTCATGGTCCAGCCCGGATAGCCCAGGCTGCGGCAGGCGGCCTCGATGGCATTGGGGTCCGCGCCCGCGTCGATAAGGCCACCCAGGGCCATGTCCCCCGCGATCCCGGCGAAGGGGTTGAACCAGGCCACCCTCATCGGGCGGTCTCCTCCAGCGTGGTGGCCGTAGCTGCGTTGGTCGATTCACTGGACCGGTTGAGCATGCGCAACACCGCGCAGGCGGCCCCGAAGCCGTTGTCGATGCCGACCACCGTCACCCCCGAGGCGCAACTGGACAACATGGCCAGCAAGGCGGTGACGCCCTCCAGGGCGGCGCCGTAGCCGACCGAGGTGGGCACCGCGATGACAGGGGCCGCCACCAGCCCGCCCACCACCGACGCCAAAGCGCCCTCCATGCCGGCCACCACCACCGCCGCGTCGAGGCCGTCCAGCAGCTCGAGGCTGGCCAACAGGCGATGGAGCCCGGCCACGCCGACGTCATCGAGGCGCCGGGGTGCGATGCCGTGGGCGCCGAGCACGGCCGCGCACTCGTCGGCTACGGCCAGATCGGCGGTGCCGGCGGTGAGGACTGCCACTGCGGGTGGCGGGCTCAGGGTCGGGGAGGGCCGCCACACCACGGTGTGGCCGTGGACCACGCCCTGGGGCGCGGACGCCAGACACAGGGCCATCTGGTCCGGATCGGCCCGAGTCAACAGCACCGGCCCCTGGCCCACCGCCAACAGCTCCTCGATCACCGCGCGACAGTGGGCGGGGGTCTTGCCCGGTCCGTAGACGGCCTCGGGAAAGCCCTGGCGCAGGTGGCGATGGTGGTCGATCCGGGCGAAGCCCAGGTCGGCGAAGGGCAACCGGCGCAACCGATGCACCGCTTGGTCCGGTGCCACCTCGCCGTTGGCGACCTCGGTCATCAGCGCACGTAGGGAGGCCTCGTCCATGGTGCCCATCCTGCCCAAGGGACTCGACGCGAACAGAATCGGTCTGTCAGGGTGCGGACATGAAGCAGCAACGAATCCTTGACTATTACGCCGCCTGCAACGCCGGGGACGTGGCCGCTTTGGAGAACATGTTCACCGAGGATGTCGTGCACTTCTTTCTCGCCCCCAACCTGGCCCCTGCACCGGTGGCCGGCCGCCGCCACCTGGCCCGGTATTGGGGAAAGGTCCAGGCCCGCTTCGATGGCTGTTGGGTGGTGGATAACGTGCTGGCCCCGACCGAGGGTGACGAGGCGGTGATCGAGTGGACGTTGTTTTGGACCTCACCGGAAAACGGTCAACGCATCGCCACCCGAGGCGCCGAGTGGTATGTCTTCGAGGGCGAGCTCATCAAGGAGATCCGGGCCTACTACCGCCAGGATCACGCCAGCTCGGAGCTGCAAGGCTTTCCCTACGCTGAACGGCGCTGGTCCCACGCCGGCGTGGAGCACAGCGCGGTGCAACCACCGGCTTGAGGCGGCGCCCGGCACCGGGCCGCGTACTCAGGCGGTGGGCCGGGCTGGCTCGGTGTCGAGGCGCACGGCGATACCTTCCAGACCCGGGCCGGCGGCAGGATAGCGAACCAGCACCGCGGGGTCGTGGCCGGGCACCGCCCAATCGGGATGGTCGGCCAGTCGGCGCACGATGTCGTGGCCTTCCAACATGGCGCCGACGTCTAACACGGTGGTGAATGGCCGGTTCTGGTCGAGGTGGTCGTAGTAGTGGGCCGCGTCGGAAGCCAGCACGATCCAACCGATGGCAGTATGCACCCGGACGGCCTGCAAGCCGGCGGTGTGACCACCGATCAGATGGACGGACAGTCCAGGGGCGAGCACCTCGTCGCCATCGTGGAAGGCGACCCGGTCACGGTAGACCTCAACCACGAGCGCCCCCACCTGTTCGGCGGTGAAGCCGTGGCGCAATGCCTTGCGGGTCATGTGCCGCCCGGTGGCGAAGGCCATCTCTCGGTCCTGCACGTGGAATCGAGCGGCGGGAAACTGATCGAAGCCCCCCACGTGGTCGTAGTGGAGGTGGGTGAGGATGACATCGCCCACCGATGCCGCGTCGACGCCGATCAGGGCCAGTCCCTCGGCCGCGCTGCGCAAGAAGGTGCGGCCCCGACCCTCGCCGTCTTGGCGGCTGAAGCCGGTGTCAACCACCCAGGTGCGGTCCTCGCCGACGATGGCCCACACGAAGTAGTCCATGGGCATGGCCACATCGTGGCGGTCTCCGCCGATGAAGTGCTCGGGCCGCCGGGCCGCTCGCTCGCCGTACTTGACCGCGTAGACCTGGTAGATCGGGTCGCTCATCCTGTCCATCCCCATCCGTTGACTTGCGCCGAGAACCCGTTGTTACCGTCGGGATTTATTCGAGTATGCCGGCGGCGGCCAGTTCGGCGATGCGGTCCGTGTCGTAGCCCAACGTCTGGGAGAGGATCTCGAAGGTGTCCTCGCCCAGGGTGGGCCCGGCCCGCCACATGATGGCAGGGGTGCGGGAGAGCACGAAGCGGCTGGCTTCCATCCAGGTTGTACCCAGCTTGGCGTGGGGGACCTGCACGAAATGGTGGCGATGACGTAGCTGTGGATCGGCCAGCATCTCTTTGCTGTTGGCCACCGGGTGGGCGGGGATGGAGCGTGCTTGCAGCGTGTCGGTGGCGAGGTCGGCCGGTTTGGTCGCCGTCCAGGCGGCGATGAGCGCATCGAGTTCTCGGCGGCGCCCCAGGCGGTCCCGGTTGGTCAGCTCGGTCAGGTCCTGGGCGGGATCGCCCAGCACGGTGCACAACGCTCGCCACTGTTGGTCGGTTTCGCAGACCACCGCGATCCACTCGTCCTCGCCCTGGCTGGGATACACCCCATGGGGGGCGAAACGATCGTCATCGTTGCCGTTGCGCTCCGCGACGCGTCCGTTGACCTCGAAGTCCAGCAGTATCGACGAGAGGTTGTGGATGGCTGCTTCGCTCTGGGAGAAATCGATGTATTGACCCTGCCCGCTTCGGCGGCGATGCTCCAAAGCGGCCAGCAGAGTGCATAGGAAGTAACGGGGGGCGACATAGTCGGTGTAGGCCCCGAAAGGTCCACAAGGGGCGCGGTCGGGCCAGCCACAGATAGCGAAGAAGCCGGACATGGCTGCCGCCATCGTTCCGAATCCGGCCAAGGAGGACAACGGGCCGGTTTGACCGTTGAGACAGGTAGAGGCCACGATGAGGTTTGGTTTTAGCTCTAGTAGAGCCTGGTGACCCAACCCCAGTGAGCCCATGCCATGGGGGGAGAAGGCGTCGAGTACGACATCGGCCCAGCTCACCAGATCCATCATCACGTCGTGGCTCAAGGGGTTGCTGAGATCGAGGGCCACACCGCGCTTGTTGCCGTTGAGGTTGTTGAACAAACCGGATTTCTCGGGGTCGCCCTCGTTGCGGACGAAGGGGGCCAACGTGCGAGCGGTGTCGATGCGGTGTATCGACTCGACCCTGATGACCTCGGCGCCATAGTCGGCCAGGACCCGGCTGGCGGCTGGACCCGCCATCACCCACATGAGATCCAAGACCTTCAAACCATCCAGGGCAGAACCGCCGGGCGGCGAGCCCGAGGCGGCTCCGACACCGTTGTTGGCTGCGACATCGTTCCTGACTGCGACACGCTTAACCCCGACGCTGGGCTGGCGAGGAGGCATGGCGCGAACCGCTTCGGTGTGCTGGCCCACGCGGGGCGAAGGGCCCAGGGGCTCGAGCGGGGTGGCTTGAGGCTTGGCGATGGCGCCAGGGAAGGTCACGGTGCCGGCCTCGCCTTGGTCGACTCGCTCCCAGTAGTGGCGGGCCGCGAGCTGGGGGCTGGCCACCACATCGGCGGCGGTGGCGATGGGTGCGACCAGGACCCGGCGTTTCAAGGCCGCCTCCAGTAGCTCAGCTTTGGTCTTGGAGGCGAAGAAATGGACCAGGACCTGGTCGCGTAGCCGCTCGTATTCCGACAACGGTTCTCGGCCATCGAGGAGCATCATGGTGTAGTCGATCCAGTTCTTGTCACGAGTGGCTTCGTCACAGAACCCGTCTTCGCAGACCCATTCCATCAGCCGACGGGTGAAGGGACCGATGGCCGCCCCGAACAGGAACGTGACAGAGACGTAACCGTCGGCGCAGGGCCACATCAGCTTCACGTCGATGCCGCCGTAGATGACCCCGCCGGCCATCCGTTTGGTGATAGATGCCTCCAGCGGGGAGGTGAGCATTTGGGATGCGGCGATCTGGTTGGCCGCTTGTTGGACGGACACGTCGGCGTGTTGGCCGCGACCGGAGTGGTTATCCCGTTCATACAGGGCGATGAGGGCGGCGTGGGCAGCTTCGGCGGCGGCGTGGTGCCACGCCTGGGGAGCGGGACCGAAACGCACCGGCGGGCGATCCTTGTCCCCCGTCAGGGCCAAGGCGCCCGAGGCGGCCAGCAGGGTCAGGTCCGACGACGCCCACCCGGCCTTGGGCCCGTTCTCGCCGAACGGCGTGATGGAGACGTGGACCAGCGCTTCGTTCACCGCAGCCAGATCCTGATAGCCGAGTTGACGGTTCGACATCGCCCCCACCGGCTCGTTCTCGATGATCACATCGGCGCCCCTGACCAGCTCGATGAGCTGGTCTCGACCGGAGGCGGTGAGGAGATCGAGGACGACACTTTGCTTGCCCCGGTTGTGGGCCCAGAACGGCAGGGAGCGTTCGGGACCGGGATCGTCACCGGCGAAGGGTCCCACGTTGCGGCCGGGCGAACCGCCGGGCGGCTCGATCAGCAGTACTTCCGCACCCAGCGAGCGCAGGATGTGCCCGGCCAGCTGCCCCCGATGATCCGTCAAATCCAAAACCCGATACGACGACAACATCTATGAGGCCTATCACCCCAGCCGCTGCCTGTAAACGGCTACGGACGGTTGTAGGGCTGAACCGAAATCTTTCATCCGTCAGTCAGCAGCAAGGCCAAGGCGGAACACGCTACCGCCACGAGGGCGATGGTGGGGGCGGTGTTGAGGTTCCTGAGTAGAAGGTACCGCGACGAGTACCGAGATCGGCTTGCCAGCGAGAGGTGTCGTCCCCCGGCTTGGACCGCGTGCCCGAAGCCAGACGAGGCACCGGTGAACCGGGCCGTGTCGGCGCCTGCGGTCTCCTACGCTGCGGCCATGCGCGCCTACCGTCTGACCGGTTCAGCTGAGGATCCCATCGAGTTGCACGAGCTGGCCGAGCCGCAGCCCGCAGCCGGGGAGGTGGCGGTGCGGGTTCGGGCAACCTCCCTGAACTACCGGGATCTGATGATCGCACGCAGCGGGCGCCGGGGCATTGTGCCGCTCTCGGACGGCGCCGGTGAGTTGGTGGCGGTCGGAGCGGGGGTGCGCGGTTTCGCGGTGGGTGACCTCGTTGCTGGAACGTTTTTCTCGCACTGGCCGGCTGGACGTATCACCCCCGCGGTGCATGAGAGCGCGCTCGGTGGCGCGGTCGATGGCATGCTGGCGGAGATCGTGGTCCTGCCCGAGCACGGCGTCATTCCCGCTCCCCGGGGTTGGACCGCGGCGCAGACCGCCACGCTGCCGTGCGCCGCCGTCACCGCCTGGAATGCCCTGGTCGAGGGGGCGACCGTGCGAGCAGGCCAGACGGTGGTGCTGTTGGGTACCGGCGGTGTGTCCGTGTTCGGGTTGCAGCTGGCCAAGATGATGGGGGCTCGGACGGTGATCACGTCGAGCAGTGACGAGAAGCTGGAGCGCATGTTGGGCCTCGGTGCCGACGCCGTCGTGAACTACACCGCCCACCCCCAGTGGTCCGAAGCGGTGCTCGACCATACCAATGGTCACGGCGCGGATCTGGTGCTGGAGGTCGGCGGGGCGGGTACCCTGACCCAGTCGATGGCGTGCACGCGCTACGGCGGCCAGATCGCCCTCATAGGCATACTGAGTGGTATTGCCGGGGAGGTCAACCCGCGGGCGTTGGTGGGGCGGAGTATGGACCTGCGGGGTGTGTACGTGGGAAGCCGTGAGATGTTCGCCGACATGATCGCCGCCATCGACGTCAACGGACTGGAGCCGTTGATCGACCGGGTCTTCGACTTCGAAGACGCCGCCGCGGCATATGCCCATCTTGCGTCCCAGACCCACGTGGGCAAGGTCGTGATCTCGGTGTGACCGGGGTGACCAGGGTGCGGCGTCTCACTCGAGCACGTTGTAACCGGGCACCAGAGCATGGGGCGTGTCGAGGTAGACCTTGGCTTCGGGAGAGCCGAGGAAGCGGCCGTGACTCCAACGGATCTCCACATGGCCGCTCACCGTGAGCTCGGCACCGTCGAGGCGGCGACGGATCGTTGCCTGCCAGGCCACCTCGGGCTGGCCGGCGTGCCGCGCCGCCACCTCGAAGGCCCGCAGCTCGTAGGCCTGCTGCCAATCCCAAGCCGAATCGATGCGCAAGCGCAGGTGGGTGGCGCGGTCCGAACCCAGCACGAAGTACGTGGCCGTGGTGATGCGGAGCAGCCTCCAGAGCAGGCGCCGTTGATCTCGTTGGACCGCCATGGCTGATCGCCAGCGTCGGGCCGATTCCTCCGACACCGTGCGACACAGGTTGGACCACGGCCCCTGCAGCGTCTCGGGCCAGGTTCGATCGCGCAGCCCGGCTTTGAGCGTGGTTTGTTGAGCGCGCGTGAGATCAACGACGAGGCCAGGCAGATCGGCCATCGCGGTGTGGCTCTTGGCCGCTTCGTACAGCGTCTGGAACGGCTGCGGTGCGGTTTCCACGAACCAGTGCAGGGAGGAGCGTTCATCGCCGGCCAGGAGGCGGTCGAACAGGCGCGGCGGCCCGGGATTGAGCAGCACCTTGGACAGGTACTTGCAGCTGATCAGGAAGACGTGGTCGACGCGTAGGTCGGCGGGGATGACATCATCGCCAGGGGCGCGGTGCGGACCCTTCCATTCCACCCTTTGAGGTATCCGGTTGCGCAGCCCGTCCTTCGCAGCGAGGAACGCCCGCCCGTTCCCGAATGCTGCACAGAAGGCGTCGTGCTTTTTACCTCCACCGAACGAGTCCTGTAAACGTGCCCATACCTCATCGTCGACGTTGGTGAGCGCGGCGGGCCGGTGGGCCAGTGCCAGGGGGAGATTCTGTGCCACCATCCCCAACGCGGTGGTGATCTCGGTGATGTCGGTCAGCCGGGCAGGCACGGTTCAGGCATTTCCGCTCAGCTGCGAGCCAGGTCTAGGGGGGTCCAAAAGCCGGGCTGCGGGTTGTCGGTGAAGCCACCCTTGCCGTACCGCTGCAAGCGTTCAAGATCCGGCACCGACAACATCTCGATGGCGTCGAAGAAGGCACTTCGCCCGGCGGCACGCAAAGCCATGTCGCCTTCGCCCGGTTTGCGGGGCAGGTGGCTGGTCAGAAACACCAGCGGCGTGTCTCCCCTACCATACCGTATGGCATGAGCACGGCCGAGGGCTTTCCAAACCGAATCTTTCAGGGTGAGCCCACCGCGATGGGTGGTGTAGGGCCCGCACACGTCGAACCACCAGGTGGTGCCATCACCATCGGCGGCCACGAAGCTGACGCTCACCCCGCTCTTGCGGATGCGCCGGTTGCGGTCCTCGATGACGAAGCCGGCTTGGGTCAGCACCTGTTCGGCCAGTTGCAGGGCAGCCTTGCCCTCCTTGGCTGCAAGCGACGGTACGTCCAAGCTCTCCTCGACGCTCGTTTTGACGGGCCTTTTCTTCGGGCGGCGGGCGGGAGGCGCCTCGGGTTGGGTCGCGAGTAGTTCCTCGACCCGCCGACGGGCGCTTTGCACGTAGCTGTCATCAAGGTCGTAGCCGATGTAGCGGCGGCCGAGCCCGGCGGCTGCCACCAGGGTGGACCCGCTGCCCATGAACGGGTCGAGCACCAGGTCGTTGTCGAAGGTGTACAGGCGGATGAGCTGTTCGGGCAGTTCGACGGGGAAGGGAGCGGGGTGGCCAACCCGTTTGGCGCTCTCGGGCGGGATGGACCAGATGTCCAACGTCAAGGACATGAAGTCCTCGGTCATGAGGGTGCTCTCGTGGGGGAGGCCGGCGGCGGCTCTGTCCTTTACCGAGCGGGCCCGGTCGAAGCGGCCCTTGCTGGCCACAATCACCCGCTCGCTGATGTCGCGCAGCACCGGGTTCGACGCGCTACGGAACGAACCCCAGGCGCAGGACCCGCTGGCGCCCTCTGCCTTCTGCCAGATCAACTCGCCCCGCAACAACAAACCCAGGTCGTGTTCGAGAATACGGATCACGTCGGCGGATAGGCTTCGATACGGTTTGCGGCCCAGGTTGGCCACGTTCACGGCAATACGCCCGCCCGGTTCGAGCTTGCGGACGCACTCGGCGAACACATCCGTGAGCATCTGCAGGTACTCGAGGTAGGACGCCGGCACGCCCTCGCGGGCGAGTTCGATCTCGTACTGCTTGCCGGCGAAGTACGGCGGCGACGTCACCACCAGGGCGACCGAGCCATCGGTGATCTCGTTCATGAAGCGGGCGTCGCCGCAGATGAAGGGGTTCTTCACCGGTTTCGGGACCAACACGGTCTGATCATCTGACAGCTCCGGCGCCCGGAACCGTTCGTAGAAAGGGGTGGAGTCGTGGTTCTCCCGGGCACCCACGCCGAACTCGGAGGTCTTGGTCCCTCGTTGTTGCCTCATCGTTCCTCCCTGACCGATTGAACCGGAGCTTAGCCGCTCGATCGAACATACGCGCGATTAGTCGCTAATGGTCGGTCGCTGCATGGGCGGGCTGAGCGCCGGGACATCTCCGTCGTAGGGGGCGCGGCGGGCAGCCCGGAATGGCTGAGCGAGGTTCATTGCACACGAGCGTTGATAGGCCCGGTTCTTGGTAGGCTGGGCGGCGTGGCAGTGGATCCGTACGCCAACCTTCGCCAGAACTACGAGCCGATTCTCAACGCTGAGGAGGTGGCCAAGATACTTGGGCTCAACATCCGCACCGTCTACGTCATGGCCGCCGACGGGCGGATGCCAGCCAGTCGGTTGCCCGGCAGCCGCAAGTTCCACTTTCTGCTCGAGGAGATCATCAGCCTCCTTGAAACCCACAAGGTCAAACCCACTGAGACGCCACCGGCGCAACCCGCGGCCACGCCGAGAAAGCGAACGACCCCCCGCAAGGCGTCTCGAAAACGCTGAGGTTTGCCGCCTTCGACCGCTTTCCCGTGACCTTACGCGCCACGGTTCGAATCCCGCTCCAGCTGGGCGCAACGCTCGACGGACAAGGTGGGGCGCCGATGGACGGCTGCTGCGTCGAAGGACGCTGAGCCGAGCGTGCGTGACCGCAGCAACATAACTTCTGTCGTCGCGTCGGGGCGGACGAGCGCTTTTCGGGGCGCGACCGGATGAGCGGGTCTATCATGCCGACGACACCTCAGTGAGGCCCGCATGGCTGATCCAGTGGTTAACACGCAGGCACGTCCCTCTCCGGGTCTGGGGGTGAACGTGGTGGTCCCGGTGGCGTTGCTCGCGCTCGCCGCTATCGGCTGGTGGTGGTCGGTTCGCATGGTGGGCGACATGCACGCCGACGGTATGGCCGGCATGGATTCGATGGGTGCCGGTGTCCTGTCGTTGGGCGCTTTCGTCGTGGCGTGGCTGGCGATGATGACGGCGATGATGTTCCCGGCGATCTCGCCGGTGGTGAAGCTCTACGCCCGGGCGGCCGGGGCGGGGCGGGTGGCGCCGCTGCCGTTCTTCGTGGCCGGCTACATCGCGGTGTGGACGTCGCTGGGGTTGCCTGCCTATGGGGCGTGGCGGGCGTTGATGGACCCGATCGCGGAGGGTCGAGTGTGGGCGGCCCGCCTCGCTGGCGGTGTGCTCCTCGCCGCTGCGGTATGGCAGGTGACGCCGCTGAAGTCGATCTGCTTGCGTCATTGCCGTTCGCCGATGTCGTTGTTCTTGCGGTTCGGGCGTTCCGTGACCCGCCCGCTGGGGGCGCTGCGAATGGGCGCGACCCATGGCGGCTACTGCGTGGGCTGCTGCTGGGCGCTGATGGCGGTCCTGGTCGCGGTGGGGACCATGAACCTGGCGTGGATGGTCGCGTTCGCGGCGCTGATCTTCGTGGAGAAGAACGCCCGCCCCGGTGAGCGGATAGCGCTCGTCGCCGGCGGCGTGCTGGCTGCGCTGGGCGCGCTGCTGTTGATCTACCCGTCCTCAATCCATACGTTGACCTGAAGGAGTAGACGTGACTGCAACGGAGACCACAACTGCTTGGCGGCTGAAGGGCAAGGGCTACGAGTTCTGCAACTGCCAGCCCGGCTGCACCTGCAACTTCTCGGGGTTCCCGACCTCACCCGACGGCAGCTGCAAAGCGGCCGTCGCCACCCACATCACGGAAGGCACTTGCGGCGACGTCGACCTGTCCGGCATCAAAGCCGTGGCGATCTTGGACTGGCCCAGAGCAATCCATGATGGGGGCGGCAAAGCCATCTTCGTCGTGCCCCCCGCGGTCAGCGACGAGCAGCTGGGCTGTCTCGCACAGATCTTCACTGGTCAGCTCGGTGGGCTGCCGTGGTCGATCCTGGGCACCACGTTCGAGGTCGCCGGGGTGGTGCGCGCTGAGGTCGAGATCGTCGAGGACGGCATCAACAGCGGGTTCCGGATACCCGGCGTGGGCCAAGCCCAAGGCACCGCGCTGAAGAACCCCGTCACCGGCGAAGACCACCGCGTGGTCATCGACCTCGATCAAGGGTTCATCTGGAAACGAGGCGACTGCGGGCAGGGCAGCTTCGAAGTCGAAGCCCAAGGCGTCCGACTCGACTTCCGCGACACCAACTGGATCCTTTACGACTTCGACTGGACCAACCAAGACTGAGCGATGAAGGTGCGTCCGCCCTTCGTCGTCTCTTGCCACTCGCTGGACACCGGCACCCGAAAGGCTCCATTGTTGGGTCATGCGTGGAGATGAGAGGTCGGCGCTCGTTGAGTTGGCCGGGCGGTGGCGCTTCGAGCGGTCGGAGCGCCAGGTTAGGCGCCATCTTGAGCCGGCCGACATGGCTGCGCTCGTTGATGTCGGGCTCTTGGAGGCACCGGTACCCGTTGCCCTTGGTGGAGGGTGGGAGGGACCGGTGTCGGCCCGGCCCCTGTGTGAGACGTACCGGATGCTGGCGGGGGCAGACGCGTCGGTCGCACTCGTGGGCGTGATGCACCCAACGGTGCTGGCCTGGTGGTCCCAGACCGAGGCCGAGGACCAACCCGCCTGGAGCGAGCAGCGGGCGGCGGTGCTCGCCACGGCGATGATTGGTCGACAATGGGGCACGGTCGCCTCCGAGCCGGGGAGTGGCGGAGACATGCTTCGGACTGCCACGATCGCTGAGCCCGTCGGCGGTGAGCATGAGGATCTTCCGGGACGTTGCTATCGGTTGACCGGCGATAAGCACTTCGGCAGCGGCTTTGGGGTGTGCGACTACATGTTCACCACAGCGCGCGTGGTCGGTGAGGAGCGGCCGGCAGCGTTCTTCATCGATGTGCGACGGCGGCTTGAGGAGCGCTCTGAGCACCTCCGGGTTACCCATGAGTGGGACGGCGTCGGCATGAAGGGGACGCAGAGCCACGCCATCCGCCTCGACGGTGTCGAGGCGGTGCGTCTGGCGTGGGACGGCCCGATCGACACGCTCGCCGCGAACGCCGGCGGGCTTGTCATGGCGTTGTTCACTGCCGTCATCCTCGGCGTTGTCGATGAGGCTGTGGCTACGGCTCGTGGGCAGCTCGGCTCCAGGTTCGATGAGCTGCGTGCCTACGAGCAGGTGGAGTGGTCGCGCGCGGTGCTTGACCACTGGCTGGCCGTGCAGGCCTACGAGGGCGTGTTGCGCGCCGTCGAGGAGGGAGAGCCGCTGGCCGCCCTACGCGCCGGGATCCGGGCCAAGACAGCCACCGCAGAGCTCGCCGAGTCCTCCCTGCGTCGGATGACGAACGTGCTGGGCGGCGGGACCTTCTCCCAACGCTCACCTTTCGCCCACTGGTTCGAGGACGTGCGCGCTCTGGGCTTCCTTCGACCACCGTGGGGTCTGGCGTTCGACACGCTCTTCCGCACGTCACAGGACTAACGGTCATCCACGTGGCGACGTTTGCGCACCGAGCGCACCGAGCGCTCGACCCGCCGAAGTAGCACCAGCGGAGAGGAGCGGTGCACGGTGGCCTTCACTAGCGTCTCGATCGACTACTCCGAGACCTGTGTTCTGACGGCCTTGTCGTACGCCTTCATGGCCAAGGCCCCGATCGCATCGGGAAGCACCACGGTGGTGTCCAGTCGGGTGCCGTCCGTGAGCTCGGCACGAGGGCTGTCGCCCCAGACGGCGACGGCCGGGATGCCGTGGTGATTGAAGTGATGCGCCATGAAGCGGGCGTGGTCGATGCTCACCGCCTTCGCCGCCGCCTGGCGGTTGATAGGTGGTGGGTCCCCGACGCGCCGGCGTTCTCGGCGCCCTCGAGGTTTGACTGCAATCTCAGCGCAGCGACGCGAGGAATCCGGTCAGGGCTGTGAGGCATTCTTCTGGTCGGTCGACGTAGATCTCGTGGCCGGGCCCCTCAATCACCGCGAGGCGGGCGTTGGGGATGCCCCGTCGCATGGCGACCTGGTCCTCGAGCGGGGTGATCGGGCTGTTAGCGGGCGCGAGGATCAGCGTGGGGACGCTGACGCCGGCGAACAGCTCGGCGGTGTCGGCGCCGTTGAGCGTACGGGCGATGCCGGTGAGCACGTGGGCAGGGGTCTTCGCCCACTCGCCTAGCACCCACTCGGTATGGGCGGGGTCCAGGCCACTGATGACGCGCTGGTTGAGCAGGACCTTCGCCCAACCCCGCGAGCCCTCTTGGCGCATCACGTCCGCGGCGCTGCGCTGCCCGCCCGACAACGCCTTGGACCCCGCGGGCCGGATCGTCGTCGGCGAGTTG